>NZ_FRBE01000014.1 GCF_900142535.1 Fibrobacter sp. UWEL | reverse complement strand
TGTAGATGTAAAGATAGCCTACGAATGGGAATCGGAATCGAGAGATTCATCTAGCAAGGCTGCCTAAATGCTTCCACACATGTTGATGATGCCTCATTTATAATAAAATTTATTGAATGCAGAAAAAAGAAAAACTATATTCATGTATGAAGTTTAACGATATCTGTAGGTATGCTATTCAAAGAGGTTGGGTTCTAAAAAGAATCACAGGTTCTCATCATCAGTTCGTGAAGCCTGGACATAGAACCGTTCCCATCCAGAAACATTCTAAAGAGATTGTCGGGGACTATTTGAAACGAATCTTGAAACAGTTGGATCAATAGGGGCATTAAATGATTTACGCTTGTAAAATTGAAAAGGATAAGGATATGGGTTATGTTGCCAGTTTTCCGGACCTTCCCAATGTAAATGCTTTTGGGGCTTCTATAGGTGAAGCCTTGGCTATGGCAAAGGATGCCATGGATGGTGCTTTTGAATGTGATTTGGATTTGGGGTTGACCTTTGTTTATCCAAAGACTGAACCCAATGAAAAGAAGGGCTTGTATGCGGTCGAGTTGTCGCCGAAGATAGAGGTCGCTTACAAAATCTTTGAAGCACGTCGTGGTCAGACCAAGACTCAGGTTGCAAAGAAGGCTGGTATATCTCCTCAAGCTTATCAACGCTTTGAAACGCCGAAAGGATCTCCATCGGTGGAAACGCTTTATAAAATTGCTGCAGCCCTTGGAAAAAGACTGGAAATCAATTTTGTTTAAGATGTCGCCTTTTGACATTTAGACTTTTGTAGTTTTATTCTGACAGACAATGGTTGGGGTCGAAAGACCCAACAAGCCGCTTTTACTTATATCGAATCCGTTAAGGATCCTTATGGGTAATGCGGCTTTTTTGTTTGTCCAGTACTTGACAATTTGTAGCCGATTGGCTACATTAAGGAGGAACATGTGTATCAGGTAAAGAGGACCGAACAGTTCATAAAATGGATGAAAAATCTGAGGGATGTATATGCTAAATCCAGGATTAATAATCGTCTTAAACATGTTGAGTTAGGTAATCTAGGAGATTCCAAATCAGTTGGTGATGGCGTTTTTGAAATGCGGATTGATTATGGTCCTGGATATAGGCTGTACTATATGAATGTAAATGGCGAAGTGATTTTTCTTCTAATCGGAGGAGATAAATCTACGCAACAGAGAGACATTGAAAAAGCAAAGGAAATTAAGAAGGAGTTAAACAATGGGTAAGGTTAAAGTTTCGGATTTGGATGTTGCAGAATTTCTAGAAACTGAGGTAGATGTAAAACTTTTCTTGAAGGAGGCTCTTGCCGAAAACGATCCTGTTTTTTGGCAGCATTGTGTTAGCACTGCGGCAAGGTCTGCAGGCATGGCAAAGATCGCCGAAAAAGCTGGCTTGAACCGTGAGAGTCTTTATAAGGCAATGAAGGAAGGTGCGCATCCTCGTTTTGAAACGATGATGAAAATTCTGAATGCCATGGGCTTGCAGCTTGCCTTGAAGGTTGTTCCCGAAAAGAAAGTCCCTGCAAATGTGGTCGCCGAAAAACGCGCCAAGTACAAGGCGAAGTAAGTTTGTGAATTTTATCGAACGTCTTCTTTTGATATCCGCTTTTTAGAATATTTGTTCTGACAGACAATGGTTGCGGACCAACTTTCGCAACAAGCCGTGTTTTTTATATCCTCAAAAGAGAACTTTAAAACAGTTCTCGGGTTTTTAGAAATACGGCTTTTTTGTTTATAAAAAGGAGTAAAAATGCCTGAATTATGCCGTTTTCTTGGGATTGTTATACAGATGTATTTCAATGATCATGTGCCTCCACACTTCCATGCGTTGTATAATGACTTGGAAGGCGTCTTTGATTTAACTACATTGAATATGACTGAAGATAGACCCGTTGGTATAAAATGCTGCATGTAGTAAAGGCCGAATATATTGCTGATTACAGAATCAAGGTTTCGTTTAACGACGGAGTTACGGCCTTTGCTGATTTCAGGGAAACAATCCAAAAGGATGTAAGACCTATTATTCGCAATCTTTTGGATTTGAATTTATTTCGTGATTTCAAGGTGCAGGCAAATACGATTACCTGGTCCAATGGGGTTGATTTCGCTCCGGAATATATCAAATCCATTTCGATAGAATGATTTTATGACGAACGCTCAGCATTTTGAATTTGAATCTCCGTCCTTGAGCAATAAGAATGCCAAGGTAACGGTGGATGTTCTGGAAAGGGATCCTACCCACAAGCCCCGTGTGGTTTGGAGTGTGGACGGTCGCGAAGTTTACCGCACGGATCTCTGCAAGATTTTTTCTGACCTGAAGTTTGGCGCAGCACGTACGGCTATTTATTCTTACGAGGATGAGGGCCGTGCTCATGCGGTGGGGCTGAATGCTGGCGCTATTGCCAGCCCGGAACATTTGGCTCCCGTATTCTTGATGTGGCCTGGCCGCAGGTTTAACGTGAACATTATGGGTGCGGAAGTGCCTTTGATGGATGGTTCTGCGGCGCCCTTCTTCTATGGCCTGCGTCGAGCAGCGGGGGAGCCGGAAGCCCTTGTGTTTTATGATGCTCCTGTGAAGGCGGAATGGGACCTGACGGCTAAGGCTTCTGACGGTTCTGAACGGACTTTCGGTCATGTTCGTATTTGTCCTGCTGAAACTTTCGAGGTGGAATACGTTCTGGACCGCAGCAAGAGCCGCGGGGATGCTTGCGACCTGCAGTCTGCCGCCGCTGTCAGTATTTATTCGCCGGAAAACCTGTTCCAGATTTTCATGGCCCGCACCTTCATTTCTGCCGAAGAATTTGAACAGGCGAAGGCCGCTGGCATGCTGGGCGGGGTAGATGAATCCTGCGGAATGTTGCTGAATTCCCTGGACGGGGCTGCAACATCCAAGGATTTCCGTGTGGCAAATGAACCTGCCATGCATAAAATACTAGATTTAATTGGCGATATCACATTTATCTGTCCGGCTCTTCCCAGAGTCAGAATCGAAATCACAAATGGTGGGCATGTTTCCCACCGACAAATCATGGAGAGGTTAATTCCCTATGTCTCTGCTGGACTCTTTGAAAAAATCTGATAAAGAAGGCGTTCTCTACGGCGAAGATGTTTGCCACGAAGTTCTTCCCCAGAAGTTCCCCTTTGCTTTCGTTGACGAAATCCTGGAACTGAACGTTGGTGATGGCACTGCCGAAAATCCTCCTTCTCTGGTGGGCCGCATGCACGTCACTGGCGAACAGGACTTCTTCAAGGGTCATTTCCCTGGCAATCCGGTGATGCCCGGCGTCATCCAGATTGAATCCATGGCTCAGGCCGCCACTCTTCTGACCATGATCGCTATGGAAGAAAAGACTGTTGGCAAGCGCCCGGCATTCATGGGTGTGGAAAACTGCCGCTTCCGTAAGGCTGTGATTCCTCCCACCGATATCATTTTGAAGGTTCGCCTCACTGACCTTCGCATGGCTCGCCGCGGCATCTTCAAGTATGCCGGTCAGGTGTTCATCGGTGAAGAACTGGTCACCGAAGCTGAATTCAGCGCCGCAATGGTTTAGTGGGTTGGAGTCGCTCCGATTCAATCACCAAAACACTAATTGAACAGCCTCTTCGTACATCGCGGGGCTGTTTTTTGTTTTCGCTTTCTTTGTCAATCGGATCAGAACATAATCACAAATAGAACAGCCCTGCGGGTTTCGCAGGGCTTTCGTCGTTTTTAGAAATACTGAACGATTATATTTCGGGGTCTAGTTCGCCGCGGATGATTTCTACTTCGTGGTGGTTCACCAGGCTGATGATGTTGGTGGGCTTGATTTCGATAGGGCCGCAGTCAACCATCATGTCGACGGAGTGTTCGAAGGTCTTCCAGAGATCGTCGGGCTCGTAGATGTCCTCTTCGCTGAGCTTTGCTGCGGTGCTGAGGATGGGCTTGTCGAAGTGCTGGAACAGTTCCTTGAAGAAGGGGTGGGTAGGCATTCTGACGCCGATTTCTGGGCGCTTCACGTCCAGGCGGCGGGCGATGTGCGGATCTGCCGGAAGAATGAAGGTGAAGGGACCGGGAACGCGGGGCTTCATGATGTTGAAGGCGAAGTTGTCCACGCGGGCATAGTCGGTTGCGGCTCGAATGTCGGGGATGATCAGAGCCATGAAGAACTTCTTCATAGGCTTTTTGAGGGCGTAAAGCTTGTGGATGGCCTTGGGGGATTCGGCGTTGCAGCCGATGGCGTATCCGGATTCGGTAGGGTAGAGTACAAGACCGTCGTCTTCCAGGGCGGCGGCGGCCAGCTTTACGATGCGGGCCTGAGGATTCAATGGATGTACTTCAAATCGCATGATGTTAATATAGTATTTACAAAAGGATATATTATTATATTTTACTCACTTTTAGTAGGGCTGTTATGGAACACTTGTATAACTTGAGAACTGTTTGCGTCGGAAACTATATCGGTCTGATGCTTCTGGTGATTCTCTTTTTCGAAAATGCCTGGCGTCTTCGCCGTCGTACAAGTGAGAATGTTGCCATTATGATGATGGTGACAACTTGTATAGCTTCCTGCTTCCTGGATCCGATTGCATATTATGTGGATGGTATTCCCGGAAAGTTGTTTCAAATCATTGCATACATCTCCAATGACATTCTGTTTGTTTCCTACGGTGTCATCTGCTTTTTCTGGGTTTATTTTTTGGCGGTACATCTAGAAGGAGGTGTCAGCAGAAGACATCTCACCTTCATGAGAGTTCTCCTTTGCGTCCCATTCAGCTTGATTTTAATCAACCATTTCTATCCTATTGCATTTACCATCGATAACCAGGGTAATTACGTCCGCAGCATTGGCTACTACATCAACCTGTTCACGGATGCAATCTTTGTGCTGGATGGTTTGCTTTTGTATACCCGCTGCCGTAGAAAGGGCGGCTTCATGAAGAGTTTCCCTGTGGCCGGTTATATTGTCCCAATTGCCGTAGCGGTAATCATCCAGTCCAATTTCTATGGCGTATCCGTCATTTCTCCAAGTATCGCGGTAGGTATTACAAGTATTCTTGCGGGACTCAAGAATGAAAATGCTTATCGTGATGAGCAGACCGGCGTATACAAACGTTCCTATATGGATGCCTGCTTCGATAAAATTGTGGCAAAGAATCGAGTAACCGGCTTTTTAATCCATCTGGACACCTTGGATTCCATCTGTGATGAACACGGCTATAAGGAAGTGGATAATTCCATCGTGTGCGCAGCCGCCTTTCTGAACGAGGCTGTTGGTGACATGGGAACTGTAGTCCGCTTCGCCACGGATAAATTCGTGGTGCTTCTGAACACTCAGGCGGATGCGATCATCAAGGTCCTGGATGAAGAAATCAGAAACGACGTCTTGCGTTATAATAGAAACAGCAAGATTCCTCTGTCCATCCATATGAGTTATGTAAAACTCAACAAGGATAATTCCGAACAGTTCCTCATGCTGAACGAGTTGAATCACCAGCTGAGGAACTCCTAGAATCCATTAACAGCGGGGGATGACCTGAGAGCCTTCGAAGGCGTTCCTGATATGACTGAATGTCAGGGGCTTCTGGTACATGCGGGCGCTTAAAACATCAAAACGGCAAGGGGTGTCAAAACCTTTGGGGGCGAATTCCTTTTGTGTGGAAAGGAAATGGCAGGCGGTCTGCCAGATTTTCTTCTGCTTGTCCCGATTGACGCGGGCGGCAGGATTTCCCTGCTGGTTGTTCCATACGGACTTCACTTCTACAAATACGATGGTCTCGTTTTCTTGCGCCACAATGTCCAGTTCTCCACCTCGATAGGCGTAATTGCGAGCCAGGATCTTGAATCCTTGACGCATTAAGAATGCGGAAGCCTGGGTCTCGACGAAGTTTCCCTTGGGCTTGTTGTTTGTCTTACTTGCATTGATATCCTGCGGATTCTTATTCATGGGGATTTCCTTTTTTGAGTGTGAAAAGAATGCACAACAACCGTTGCGCATTTCCCCATTTAAATTCGAGCCTTGTGGCTATCTATTAATTAGAGACTAGAAACTAGAGACTAGAAACTAGAGACTAGAAACTAGAGACTAGAAACTAGGGACTAGAAACTAGGGACTAGAAACTAGGGACTAGAAACTAGGGACTAGGGCAGTTCCATGCCCAGCAGGCGGATTTCGGAAATGGCGAAATCTGCATTCTCCGCTTCGTACACATCTTCCAGGTAGATCTTCAGTTCGGTAGATTCCATGGCCTGGATGTTGGGGTACTGCATGCCCTTCACGTTGTCCAGCTTGACCTTCTGCTTGAATCCGTCCTTGGTTTCAAGAGTGATGGTGCGGGGCTTCTTGAAGATGCGGAAACGGTCTCCGAAGGCATCGTCTACGGACTTCTGGTAACCGATGGCAATACCGAAGTGGGTAATCACTGCGTTGCAATCAAAGTAAAGGGTGAGGACTGGATTCTGAGGCTTTTGGGGCTTGGTATAGAGCCAGGCGGTCTTCAGATCGTTGTCGTTCAGGTTGGAAAGAGGATAGCCGTCGGTTTCGTCCACTTCCAGAGCCTTGGTTTCGTAATTGCCCAGGGCTTCGGTCCATTCCAGTTCTCGCAGGGTGCTTTCCGGCTTGTGGGTGAGCATCAGCAGGATCAGGAGCATGATGATCAGCGGGAAGATAAAGATGGCGAGAGCAGCAAGCTTGCGCTGCAGTTCCTTGGCTTTGGGAGAAATCTTGTTGGCCATGTCCGTGATGGAAACGGTATGGCGGCGTAGGGGAGTGTGACTTCCTGTAAGACGCTGACGGTCCTTATCGCCAAAGACCTGGTCACAGGCATCCAGGAATTCCTGCATGTCGTGGAAGCGTTCGTTCAGCTTTTTCTTGAGGCACTTGAGGATCAAGGCGGAAAGTCCCGGGGGCATATCCTTGCGGAACAGTTCCGGTGCCGGAGGCGGTTCCTGCACATGCTTCAGTGCGATTTCCACGGGGCGGTTTCCTTCGAAGGGGAGGCGTCCGCAAGTCATCTCATAAAGGATGACGCCCATGCTGTAAATGTCAGACTGCAGGGTGACGCTATCGCCGTGACACTGTTCCGGGCTCATGTATTCCGGAGTTCCCATGGTCATGCCGGTGCGGGTCAGGCGTTCCTTTTCCATTTCCTGGACGTAGGAGATGCCAAAGTCCATGATGTAGACGCGGTTGTCGCGAGTCAGCATGATGTTGGATGGCTTCACGTCACGATGGACAATGCCCTTGCCGTGTGCATAAAGAAGGCCGCGGGCAATCTGACGGATGATCACTTCGATGGCGTCGAAAGAAAGCTGTTCCTTGTTGTGAAGGATCTCGGACAGGTTGGTGCCTTCGACGTATGTCATGGAAATGAACAGCTGGCTCTTTTCCTGACCGAAGTCGAATACGTGAACCACGTTCTGGTGGTCCAGCTCCTTCATGGCCTGGGCTTCCAGATAGAAACGCTTGATGGCTTCCGTATCGGAGGATGCGTCAAGAATCTTGAACGCAACTTCGCGATTTAACCTCTTGTCCATGGCCTTGTAGACATTGCCCATGCCACCCCTTCCCAGGGTGCCGATCAGGTCATAGTTTTCGTTAAATGGACGAGGAAAAATTTCAGGTTTCTGCGGTGCGATCATTTTGCTTTCTTGGACGTGTAAAGTTTAATTGCCATCACAATATAACAACCTACGGCGATGGCGATGGCAGCAAGTGCGTTCGAAAGAGGGTCTTCGCGCTCCAAAAGAAGATTCAGGAGACTTCTCTGGTTGTACTTGGACCAGATAATGGTTGAAAGGATTCTGCCTGTGGGTAACATTTGGTCCATGGGAACCAAAGCTCCCGCCAAAGCGACTTGGGGGATAATCAATAAGGGTAGCAATGCGTTTGCCTGGCCAGAATTCTTGGAGAAGGCGCTGACCATTAAGCCTACAGCAACTGCGGGAAGGACCATGGCGAGGAATGCCACCAACATCATGGGCTGCCAATGTACTGAAATCCTGAAGTTCACGAAGGCGAATACAATCAAGGTCTGAATCCAGGCAGCAATCACAGGCAGGAACATCTTGGCGGTAATGGTGGGTAGCACCTTTACGCCTTTACGGAATTCTCCCATGAGGATTTCCTTTTCCGCAACAATCTCGCGAATGGAGAGGGATAGTGCCAGCCAGTTTGCTGACAGGATGACGGCAAACGCAACAATCCAGAGGGAGGACAAACTGGAGAAAATCTGGGAGAACAGGAACCCGATGATCAAGGGCTGAAGTAATATCGCTAGAGCCTTGCCCTTGTCCCTGAACCACTGCTTTGCGGTAAGCCCCACCTTGTACAAGAAAACCGGTGCAAGATGAGTTTTCGGGAAGTAAAGATTCTTGGACGGGATGTAGGGTACGAGGCCGGCTCGGGTTTGCCTGGAGTATTTTTCTTCACGGTCGATGGACTGTTCGTCCTTAAGGCTGGAGAGGATTTCCTCGGCGTCTTCCGTCTGGAAGTGGCCATAGGCCTCCGCGGGGGAACCGTAGAATACCTGATGCCCCTGATGGATGATTAACAGCTTGTTTGCAACCTTCAGCGCCTCGTAGCTGTGGGTGGTAAGTATGACCGTGTGGCCCAGGAATGCCAGCTGTTTCAAGTGGGAACAGAGAATTCTAGAGTTGTAGGGATCAAGACCAGAGAGGGGTTCATCCAGAATAATCAGACCGGGACTTCCCATCAACTCGCGGGCCAGGGCGACGCGGCGAAGCTCGCCGCCGGAGAGCGTCCTAACGCCATTATCCATACGTTGGCTGAGCCCGAAAAGTTCGCAGAACTTTTCCAGTCGCCCCTGAACGTTCTGCTTGAAGTCAAGTTTGTTCATGGATACGCGGCCACCATCAAGAAGCGTCTCCCGTACGGTCAAATCCATACGGAGCTGGGGGTCCTGTTCCAGGAATGCGATGCGCTTGCGGATTTCCGTATTGCGGTAATCCAGACCGCCAATATAAACCTTGGAGTTTTCTCCACTGCGGTTAATGCCCTGGAGCAATTTCAGAAGTGTAGACTTTCCCTGTCCGGAGCGACCGAT
This sequence comes from Fibrobacter sp. UWEL, assembly GCF_900142535.1. NCBI lineage: Bacteria > Pseudomonadati > Fibrobacterota > Fibrobacteria > Fibrobacterales > Fibrobacteraceae > Fibrobacter > Fibrobacter sp. UWEL. The sequence continues at coordinate 93,207 of NZ_FRBE01000014.1, read as the reverse complement.
GATAGCGAGAATTTCACCTGCAGGAAGATCGAAGTTTACATCCTGAAGCAATCGTTTCTTGCCGGCGTAAACATCAAGATTCTGGGCGTGTACGTCATAACCTACGGGAGTTTCCCTGCAGGTGACGTTCCCTGCGCTGCAGGAAATTTCATAACCCGGCATCCGGATGGATTCGCCTTCGTTAAGCTTCTTCTGACTTACACTTTTTCCCTCGGGAGAGATGAACTTCTCCCTAAACTGCAGATGTGCTCCATCTTTTTCCAGACGGGCGGAAACGCCTTCCGGCAATCCAGTTTCTGTACTGGCGGTGGAGTTCACCAACAGAAGCGTCAGATGGTTATCCTTGAAGGAAGCGCGGATCTGCTGGGTTCCGATGAGGATGATATCACCATCTTCTACAGGTAAACCACGGGATTCGTCCGGATTTTCACTGAAGGGAACATCTTCACCATTCAACTGAGTGAGGCTGTTTCCTGTTAAGTTCCGCAGAGTCCATTTTCCAGAGATGCACTCCAACACCGCATGATGTCTGGACACCATCAGGTTATCCAGCACCAGGCTGTTTTCAGACTTGCGGCCTATGGTAAAAGGCTTGGAGTCATCAGGAGTGACAATTTGGAAAGAACGCATAGACTGATAATAATTATGAATTATGAATTATAAATTATGAAATAACTCGTATCTCATATCTCCTAACTCATAATTCGTATCTCGTAACTCGTAACTTAATTCAGTGTTTTTAGTCCTGCAATAAATCTGTCGCAGGCTTTTTCAAGGGTTTCATCGCTAGCTGCGTAAGAGAAACGGACGCAGGTGTCGTCACCGAATGCAGCACCCGGCACGATGGCCAGACCTTGGGACTGCAGCAGGTATTCGCAAAGCTCGATGGAGCCACCGATGGTCTTGCCCTCAGGAGTCTTCTTGCCATAGAAGCTATTCACGGGAGCGAACAGATAGAAGGCTCCTTCCGGTGCATGAGCAGGAACGGGAAGAATTTCGGCGGTACGCTTCAGCATGTAATTACGACGCTTGAGGAATGCTGCCTGCATGGCTTCCACGTTGGACTTGTCCATTTCGAGAGCGCCGAGAGCTGCATACTGAGCCACATTGCTGGGGTGATGAGTTGCCTGCCCCTGGATCTTGCCTATGATCTTTGCGATTTCAGCGGGGGCGGCATCGTAACCAATACGCCAACCCGTCATGCAGTGGGACTTGGAGAAACCGTTAATGACAATGGTGCGTTCTGCCATGCCCGGGAATGCGGCTGCGGAAACAAACTCAGTGTCGTAAACGAAGTATTCATACACTTCGTCGGAAATGCAATAGATGTCCTTTTCAACGATGACCTTAGCCAATTCACCCAGTTCTTCCTTGGTGTAAACTGCGCCAGTGGGGTTGCAGGGATTGTTCAGCAAGATTGCCTTAGTCTTGTCAGTGATGGCTGCGCGGAGTTGTTCCGCGGTAATCTTGAACTTGGCGTCCTTAGTGGCCTGTACAAAAACAGGAGTACCGCCTAACCATTTCACCAATTCTGGATAGGTTACCCAGTAGGGCGCAGGAACAATGACTTCATCGCCCGGATTTACCAGGGCTGCAAGGGAATTGAACACAGCGTGCTTTGCGCCGCTAGTCATGATAATCTGTTCCGGCTTGTAGTCCAGACCGTTCTCGTCCTTCAGCTTTTTTGCCACGGCTTTACGCACTTCCATAATGCCTACGGGAGCGGTGTAACGGGTCTTGCCATCGTTAATTGCCTTGCAGGCTGCTGCGCGGATGGGTTCCGGGGTAGGGAAGTCCGGCTCACCAGCGCCAAGGCTTACGACGTCCTTGCCGTCGGCAATCATCTGCTTTGCTAAAGTATCAATGGCAACCGTCAAGCTGGCGGCAATATTCAAAGTTCTATTGGAGAGTGCTTTCATTTTCAAGCCTTTTTCTTTTGCGGAGTCTGTGTTGATCCAAAGCTCCGGCAATGAGAGGATAAATCGTCAACTGGGCTACAAGAATGCAGACAAGGCCAATAAGGGTCACTTGTCCCATGTTGCGGATACCAGGATGGGAAGAAATAATCATGGCCACAGGGCCGAGAATTGCTGCAATCTGTCCTACAAGAACAGAAGAGAGTTTTGTCTGCATGACCATCGCTGCAGTTGTTCCCGTAGGCTTTTCAAAATAGGATGACCAGAGCTGTAGGGAGCCGTCTACGCTAGACCCGATGACAAGGACAAACGCAAGGGCGCTGTAAAATGAAATGTGGAAGTTCATGCTGTATAGTATGAATGTCATCCAGCTCATTGCGAACATGGAAGGCATCATAATGAAGATGGCTCGATTCAAATTGTTGATGAAGAACAACAGGAGCAACCATAAGATAATGGTTCCCAACACAATACTTTTTCCAACGTTGGGGAGAATGGTGTCCAACACCATTGCACGGAGTACGGGGGTTCCGCAAACTTTAAATTTTTTGTCCTGGACACCTTCAAGATACTGAAGTTGCTTATAGATGTGACGACAGGCAAGTCCGTTGTCAGGATCCTTGGAGGGAACAATAAAGGCGAATACGCCGGGGGTTCCATGCTTGTCGGAGAATTTTCGAGTAATGTTTTGTGACAGTTCAAATTCTCTGAAGTCCGTTTCGTAACTGTTTAGCATGTTTACAATGGCAGTGCTGTCTTCTGCTCCAAGACGCTTCAAAACGTCATCGCTTATCTGATGCTTCAAATATTCAATCTTGCCTTTCTTTCCTTGAGATTCCTTGGGCAGGAACTGGTACTGAGTGTAGATTCGGCCCAAATCAGGAATACGTCCACGTTCTTGCAAGTGGGTGAAATCCTGCAGTAGCTTATCATTGTAGGAGGAATCCGGCATCATAATAATGATGGGATCGTAGGTGGAAAAGCCGGTAGTGCTGACCAGGGAATCTACTTTTACTTGCTGGTGTTTGAATTCTGTTTGACCAAAGTCATACAGGAAATTCAAATTGAAACCGCCACAAATGATTCCGGCAAGACTTGCGATACTGATGGTAATGATGATAATCCAGTTAATTCTTCTGGGAAGCAGAGGAATATCAATGGGCTTGTGGAGATGAGGCCCCACATTGAAGGACTTGTTCCTCTGCATATAGCGGAGGGTGGCTGCCGCGAAGATGGGGCAGATGAAGAGGTTCAGGATAACACCTAATGCTCCCAGATTAGCGAATTCACGAAGACCCGGCAGAGGTATTAGATTCAAGGAAAGGAAGAGTCCCGCCATGATTAAGCTGGAGGCCGCAACTGCTGGTCCAACCCCGAGGAGTGCACTTTCCAAACTGAGGGCAGGACTGAGTTTTTGCTGTCGTTCGTGATAGTAGCGGGTGTGAATATGGACTAGAATTTGGCAGGCATGTCCCGGTAGCAGTAGAATCAGAACCATGGTAAATAAGGTGATTCTACCATACAGGAAATAGGCTGCAGCCAACGTGAATACAAGAGGCAATGCCATGGGTATCGCTGAAATAGGGATCAACTGAGGCTGCTTGTAGAAATGAGCTGCCAGCAAAAGAAGGAAGAATACGACGGCTACGCCCCCAGCAAATTTTGCTTCCGGTAACAAGGTTCGTCCAGTAAGCACAGACTGATAAACCTTACCCGTGAAATACACCTGAATACCTGCCGGTATCATATTCTCCTTCATATAGGTGTGAACCTTATGATAGAGTTCTCTATTGGCGTTGAGATTGGACAAGGACTGGGTAGGGAAGATGTCAATGATACGGACTGTACCATCCTGATTGGAAAAACTTTGCTGCAGATTGCGGAAGTATTTTTCCTCCACCTGACGGATGATTCCGCTTGTCACTTCCTGAATTTCCACGGAGTCCTGATTGACATCAAGATCTACATAGAAGGGATTGTTCTTTAGAGTTTCCTGCTCGCGGAATTTCTCAATGTGGGTAAGAACCTTAAAGAGGTCGTCCTCGCTGGCGTAAAGCAGTCTATTCTTTTCATAGAACTGAACATCCGCAGCATATTCAATAAAGTGAACTAGAGTGTCCCTCTGGAAAGCCTGCGCGAACTTTTCCGCCTGTTTATAGTTTTTCAGGCTGTCATCTGATTGGAGAACTACCGTCAGACTTCCAAGACCGCCAAAAGCGTCTTCAATGGATTCGTAATCCATCTGGAAGTCGTTTCCGTTAAAGGCGTCTTGAAGTTGCAAATCCCAGCGCAGGTGCTTGATGGGGTAGAAGGAAAGAACCGCAATGGCTAACAGAAGGATGGCTACGGCCCTAGGGTAGGCGGCCAAAGCTCTTATTATTTTTGCAATTGCGGAATACATAGACACAATATAATTATATTGGGGGTGTATGTGTTTCGGTCTAAAAGCCCATCGGCCTTATATGGCTATTTTGCTGCTGCTACTTGCTGCGGTTCAGGCTTTTGCGTCTAGCGGGTCCAAGGCTACGACCGGAGCTGAAGCCGCACCTGGTGATTCAGTTGTTGCCGACACTTCGGAACCTTTCTTTTCCTGGACATTCAATCACATTATCCAGCCTGCTTTGAACGGATTGATTTACCCGATTTCCGCCCCCCTTCACTACACTATTAAAAATGGGGTGGTCGAAAAGGGAATAGACTTGATTACCTTTGGAGAGAAAAGGAATGTCATGATCTATCCTAGCTTCAATTTCAAGCCGGGATCCAATACTTTGATTGGTGCCAACTATAGGCATCGTTCCATGTTAATGGAGAAGGATTATTTTGTCACACAAGGTTCCTATTTTGCTAATGGCGACTTTTCCTTGGCGGTTCGATACACGAAGCATGCTCTCTTCGGGTCTCCCTTTTTTGGTGGTATACGCCTAAATATGGACTGGGATAGGGATGGTAGTTTTATTCTTCCGGAAACGAAGTACCGCTTCATCCAGCCAGATTCCAGTGTGGCACTCACTTTCCGCCTGGGAAGGCCCATTTCCGAATCCATGAACTGGAACATTGAATTCTGGAGCACGATCCGTTCCAATGATGCTAGTGTTCCCGATGGATTGGATTCCATTCTGATTGATGATGTGTATCCCATTGAAGACCGTGGACTTTACCAGGACGGAATGCAGTATCCCTTGGGAGTATCCCTCTTCTACGACAATTTGGACTACCCCTATGCACCCTCCAAGGGCTTTCGCATCGGCCTGATGGCATCCTACAATTTCGTCCCCGAATATGATGGCGTCAAGTATGAAGATCTAGAATTGGATCCCCCTAGAAGTGGCGATGGAATACTACATGACGGGGGTAAGAATCATGACTACATCAAGACGGAATTCCTTTTCCAGCGGTATTTCTACCTCGGATCTACAATCAAGCAGTATATTCTTTCCGCATCTGAAGCCCGCAAGAGCCGTCGTTTCTATACGGATTTCAACTGGGATGAGGCGATGCGAATCTGGCGTCCTGAAAACGTCATGAACACCCTTTTGGAACGTCGTGTCATCGCTATCCAATACCGTCTGATAGACATTTGGGAAATGGAAGAAGGCGGCGCTCCCTATAACGCATTCCCGACGCTGAATGCAAGAACTCCTCTTCGAGGTTATGGCAACGCCTGGAGCGCCCATCATATGATGACCTTAAGTTGCGAATATCGCTGGCCTGTGGATCGCTTTATTGATGGAGTTCTTTTCAACGAATATGCGATGCTTGCTCCAACCATTACGGACTGGAGCTTTGACAAGTTCTATAACTCCTGGGGTTTTGGCATTCGCGTACGCCAACCCAACATGTACCTATTCCGACTTCAGTTCGGTTTCCACGGACTTCATGGTATGAATCTGGTCATGACCATCGCCCCCGAATTCAAGTAATCCCGTTTTATTCAAGAGAAAACACCGCCCAGCCATCTGGACGGTGTCCGCATCGCGGTGTGTGTGTAAAACCTTTCTATGCAAGGTAGGGAACAGCCCCACCTTAACATCTTGATAATTGCTAGTAATGAGCAACGCGAATTGCTAGCTGGGGAGGGCGTCCAGAGGGAGGGGAACAGCCCCTCCCTCTGCATCTCATAGATTTAGTTCTTCTTGCAAATTCTCTGCAGCGAATCCTCGGGCAGGAGGTGTCTTGTGGAGCATCTTGTAGGCTAGGGCGGTGACCATTCTCCCTCGGGGTGTCCTGGAGAGCAACCCCTTTTGAATCAGGTAAGGCTCGTACACTTCTTCCAGAGTGTCCGCCTCCTCGCCGATGGCCGCACCGATGGTTCCAAGCCCCACAGGACCGCCGCCAAACTTGTCAATAATGAGGGCGAGAATCTTCCGGTCCATATTATCTAGACCTTCACTATCAATGCCCAGCATATCAAGAGTCTTGCTGGCGGACATCAGGTCGATAATACCGTTCCCGCGGACCTGTGCCACGTCGCGACAACGCCTTAAAACGCGATTTGCGATTCGGGGCGTACCACGACAACGACCGCCCAACAATCGGGCAGCGTCTTCCTCAATTTTCACATTCAGGATATCCGCACTTCGCATAATGATTTTCATCAGGTCTTCTTCGTCGTACAATTCCAGACGATAATGGAGGCCAAAGCGATCGCGAAGAGGCCCTGTCAGCATGCCGCTGCGGGTAGTTGCTCCCACCAGGGTAAAATGCTTCAGGGGTAAGTTTACGCTTCGGGCCGTTGGACCAGAATCCAGCATGATGTCCAGTCTAAAGTCTTCCATAGCGGGGTAGAGGTATTCTTCCACAACGCGACTCAGGCGGTGAATTTCATCGATGAACAAGACATCATTTTCCTGCAGGCTTGTTAAAAGCCCCGCCAGGTCACTAGCCTTTTCAAGAACAGGCCCGCTGGTAATGTGAATATTGACCCCCATCTCTCGGGCGATAATTCCTGCCAAAGTCGTCTTTCCCAAGCCAGGAGGGCCGCAGAACAGGCAATGATCCAGCGAGTCTCCGCGGTGTTTTGCCGCTTCGATTGCAATAGAAAGACTTTCCTTAATGCTCTTCTGTCCGGTAAATTCATTAAGTGAAGGCGGGCGAAGGGAACGTTCCACATCGCTTTCGTCACCAAGACGCTGTTCCGGAGAAATAATGCGCTGATCTTCCATATTAGGGGACAGGGGTTAGGGTATAAAGATTAGAGATATTTCAATGCTTCGGGGATTAGGGTGGCGGCATCTGCGGAATCTCCCAGGACTTCAACAGCCTTAACTACAGCCTTTTCTGCTGCAGGATCCTTGACGCCCAGAGTATGGAGGGCAAGAACCGCTTCCAGCTTGGCTCCCGTAAGGGCGCCCATGCTGGTAACACCGCTGCCTTCAATATTGCCAAGTCCCTGCAGCATGGTGCCTGCCTTATCCTTTAAGGTCAGGACCATCTGTTCGCAAGTTTTCTTGCCTAAACCCTTGATTTTACTCAATGCGGACTTATTATCACTGGCAATCATGTTCAAAAGATCGGCAGGGGAGACTCCACTCAGGATTCGCTGGGCCATTTTGGGGCCAACGCCGTTCACATCCAGAAGCATCAGGAAGGTATCCTTTTCCGTCTTGTCGGCAAAGCCAAAAAGCGTCATGGAATCTTCACGAACCACAAGGTTGGTGTGTATGGTCACTTCGGTATTTCCGTCACCCACTTCGGGCAGTTTTCCTGCAGTGTAGGCGGAAATATTGATTCCATAACCTACACCAGCCACATCCACAACAATAAATGTGGGGGACTTTTCCAGCAAAATTCCACGAATTCTCTCAATCATACATAAAACCTTGTGCACTTATGTTTACTGCACAAATATACACTCCGTTTGATTGTGTGTCAAGAGGTTTTCTACACTTTTGTGCAGTTAACGAAAAAGGCCCCGCTTTCGCGGAGCCTTTTTGAATTTAAGCGCGTAATTTAGTCTTTAATGCAACGGACAGAACGTGCGGTCCTCTTGTCAAAGTAACGACGGATGACAGCATCATCGTTGTTGATATATCGTGCCCAGGCATTAGTAGAACTGCTTCCAGAAATTGTTTCGGTAGAGGTCCAGAAATAAGCATCATAATTGTCGAAATCGCCATCTGTACGTCGATAACCCGTGGGATGTACGTTAAACTGGTAGACGTCTGCGCCAGGATAAGCACCCCACGCGGACTTCGTCTTCAATGCCTTTGCGGCATGATCTACATCTCCAGTAGCCTTAATCAAAGTATCCCATTCTGCATCGCTGGGAACGTGCCAACCTTCGGGGCAAATGCCCTGAACCTTAGGTTGGGAAACGGAATCCGCCAAGTCACAAATGACCTTATTGCCGCAACCAGTTACAGAGGAATCCATGACGTCAGCCCACTTGTAAAGGCGACCATATTCCTCGCAGTTTACTTCAATGCCATGAGCGCAGAAACTGCTGTCAATAGCGTAGTTCAGGTTTTCAGCCATCCAGACCTGATCATTAATCTGAACCGTCTTGTAGGACTTTCCGTCACGAGCATCTTCCAAGGTGCCGACGATGACATTAATTTTTGCGAAGTTTGTTTCACCTTGGGCGTCTGCTTGAGTGGAACCAGTGTCTGTGGAACATGCTGCCAACACGGCGCCCAGAGACAATGCGAGGTAAATTTTATTCATTTTCTTCTCTCCTAGAAAGTTGTGCCGACACTAGCGTAAAAACCCTTGCCTGCATTTGTTATATAAGTATAGCCCAGTTCAACGTTTAAACTTAGTCGATCTGTTAAACTGAATCCGTAGAAAGCCCCTGTGCGAAATTGATGCCAATCGGGACCATCATCGATGTTGATATGGAAAATTGCAGTCTCACGGATACCAAAATTCATAAATCCCAATTCAAATTGCCCCAAAAGTCCTCCGTAGGTTCTCTTTAGTACATCTGTACTTTTGGTAACTAATTTTGGATTCTTTTCATCGGGATAAACTTTCTTCGTTGATTCTGCAAAAGCCATGCCGAACATAGCGCCAGCACCAGCGGTTGCAAAGAAGTTTGCATCGGGACCAAAATTGTATTTGAGACGAATTGCAGCGCCAATATCCGGCATATAGAACGTGAAATTTCTCTTGCCATCTCTGTCGTTACAATAACCAGGACCAAATTTGTTTTCCTGGTTCTCAAGTCCCATATAATTCCAGCAGACGGAAGAGTCAGTATAGGCAATTCTATCGGTGGTAATTCCTACCCAGTAGGATAAGTGCAAACCTTTACGGTTTTCCGTTGCAATCTGTTGTTCCTTGGCTTCTGTAGCCTTTGCCGTAGCAAGAGAATCCTCATCCATTTCCGGTCCAAAATCAACACCTTCGTGCTTTCCGCGGTTTTCCCAGAACCAACGTCCGTCTACCTTGGCGACGTCATCGGCGTATTCCACACGCCCCTTGAACTGCACCGGATTTCCGTCCAGAGTTCTAACTTCCGTTTCGCCATCCGCTACTACACCGTCCTTGTTGAAGGTAATTCTCAGGTTGCTGTTGTCAGCGGCTCTGGAGGCGATTTGCGTATGGAACAGCTTGACACCATTTAGATAGTAGGCGCTACGAATTGATTTGGCAATGTCTACATAAACCGTAAGAGCGTTGGCAGAATCCGTCTTGACTACTGCCAGGGAACCCTTTTCCTTCAATTCCTGGTTTAAAGAATCCAGCTGGGAAATAAAATAAGGTGCAAAGCTGCTACCATCCTGACGGATAACAATATCCTTACAGGTTTCACCCCAGACTTGGGCGATTTCCATGGTACGAGCGCGACGGTTAGGTTCGTACTGAAGGGTAAAATCGTAGTTGGCTTCAAAACCCTTTGCTAAAGGTTCCAGAGATACGCCGCCCTTCAGGAAGAGGTTTTCTTCTCTGGAGGTAACAAAACTCTTGAGGGAGGTGACGCAGGCGTCAATTTGCAACTTACGATCCTGGAGACCGCGGACGGTTTCCATATAACCCAGGCGAACTTCGCCAGTGACTTTCGCGTAATGTTCTTCAAAAGCGGGTAAATCCACTCTGTAGAATGTCCAGCAGGACTCATCCATTACGTCGTTTAAGCTGATGACGGCGCACTGATCGCTCATCTTGGCAATCTTGTCGGCTTCTACCAGCAGGGAATCGAATCCATTGCTGGAAAATTCCATAGAGACCTGCATCATCTGGAGGTCTGCACGACGTTGATGGAAGTATTCCGGATCCTGAACAAAAATATTAGGTGTTTCAGCAGTACTCTCTGCAAATGAGAACGTTGTCAATCCTGACAACAGCACGAAAAATTTGTGCATATAATTCATAAACACCTACAACAATATAAACCCGCGTAAAATATAAGTATTTTGTAGTAAAGTTCAATACAAACTTTTCTTTTCAAAGGTTACTGCAGTAACCAAAAAAGCCCGCTGGATTTATTATCCAACGGGCCATAAAATTAAGAGTATTAGATTACTTTATTTCGTAAAATCTTTAAGATTATATTCCAGATCCATCGTCACCAGGATGTTGTCAAATTCGCCATAAGCATAGACATCATCACCAGTGGTGCAGCAATAATCCTTGTAGCCAACGAGAATTGCATTGCCATAGGGTGCAACGCCCTTGCCTCTTGTAGAAGGAGTATAAACCGTATTGGTCTGCATGGTAGCAATCAGCTTGTCGTTAATGAACAGGGAGATGGACTTCCCGTCCCACTGACCGACAAACTTATTCCAGCCATCTACCAGTTCTGCTTCGCCGCTGACATAAATCTTATTGTCAGGGAGGTTCTTGAAGAAATAGTAACGGTTGCCGGACTTCTGAATGGTTAAGCGACCTTCATCGGAACCGACCAAAGCTGCGTCAGGTGTGTTAAAAAATTCAGCACTGGGCTTGAAGTAGAATAGGAGCATTCCCTGAGAGATTTCTTCATCCAACGCGTCCAAAACCAGCTTGTCACCACGGCCAAAGGAGCCTGCCTTTCCGTCAATACCTTCGGTCAAAGTAATGCTATAGTTAACATCCTTTTTATCGAAGTCTTCATAAAGCAGGATGTGATCTCGGAGGCAACTCCAATCTGTTTTATTGGGGAATTTCTCCAGATCTTCAAGAGAAGGAGGATCCATAGGAACAACAGAAATTTCTTCGCTATCTGCAGGAACTTCGATTTTTATAGTATCCTCAACAATCGGAGTAACGGGTCCAAAGTAGGCGGTGTCGAATACAATGGGGTCAACAACGATAGTCGTATCTTCAGGGACTTCGATTTCCTCAGGAACTTCGTAACGAGGAATGTTGGAAATACGAACTTGATCATAGGATCCGCTGGTGGTCAAGGAACTGTATTGGCCAGGGCCTTCCATACAGCAACGGCTCTTATAGCCAAGAACAAGGAGATTGTCGTAATCACTCAGGTGACGGATAGAAGCTTCGTAGCCAAAGGTATGTTCCTTCTTGCCAACCATCTTGCCGTTCACCCAGATACTCATATTCTTGCCATCCCACTGGCCAGCAATATGGTTCCATTCTTCAGAGAGGGTTACTTCTCCTTCTACGAAGAAATGCTTGTCAGCATGGTTCTTCTGGAAAACGATTCGGTCACCCTGCACAAAGAAGTGGATTCGGGCTTCGTCATTACCCAGGAGAGTTCTTGCGGACTTATCATAAAAGTCTTCATTGGGCTTAAACCAGAATTCTACAGTACCCACTTCCAGAGGGAAAATCATGTTGATGGAAAGGGGAGCCACTTCACCGGACTTCAGGTTGAGCGCATTACCGCAAACACCTTTCACCAGGGAGCCTTCCAGATAAAGACCTTCCATCTCGTCGAAATAGATGGTGTTTCCATCCATCTTGAGACCGTCTTCGCACTTTACCTTATTTGGAGTTGCGATTTCTGTAGGCAAGATGCCATGATCTTCAAAGAAGCCGTTGCCGTCCTCTTCCATATGCTTCCACAGGCTCTTTCCATCGCCCTTAGCATAAGCAATTACCTGGGTTTCTACGTTTTCGGCAATGCCCTGATTTTTTTCGAAAGTAGTCTGAGAATCAGCTACGGCGTCGTTGCTTTCACTACAGGCCATAAGACCGAAAGCAATCATAGACGGAATAAGAAACTTTTTCATCTTGTATCTCCTAACAATGTTGCGATGATACAGTCAATATATAAAAAGAATACTCCATATGGGAGTATTTCTTACAAAAATATGATTTTAATCAAAATTTATTTGTAACGTGTGATGTTGGACACGCGAATTTGATCATAAGAGCCGCTTGTCGTCAGTGCATCTATTTGCCCAGGCGCTTCCATGCAACACTTGCTCTTGTATCCGATGATTAATCGATTTTCATAAGGTTGATTATTACCAGTAGAAAATTCATATCCATACTCATAATCATCCTGGGCAATCATTTTTTCGTTGACCCAGAGACTCACGGTCTTTCCATCCCACTGACCCGCAATATGCGTCCATTCGTTGGTCAAATAATGGATTCCTTTCACATATTGATGTTTGCCGGTAACATTTTTCTGGAAGATGATGGTGCTGTCCTTAACGAAAAAGTGAACTCTTGCCTGATTATTTCCCAAAAGAGTCCTTGCGGTATCTTTGTAGAAATTCGCATTAGGCTTAAACCAGAATTCAACGGTTCCCTTATCCATGTTGCTTACCATATTGATGGATAGGGGAGCGACTTCACCAGATGCAAGATTGATTGCATTACCACAGACTCCCTCTACAAGCGTTCCTTCCTGGTAGATGCTTTCCATCTCATCGAAATAAATGGTGTTTGAATCCCTATGTAGACCGTTTTCGCACACAGTTTCGTTAAGGTCCGGAGAATCGCTGGACATGAGCTTGATGGATGATAAACTGCGGAGACCTTCTTCGTTAAGACGTTTCCAGAGGCCAGAATTCTGATGGGATTCGCTGGTTTCGTCTTGGATGTTTGTAACAGGCGTAGTCGTTTCCGTACAGGCTACGAGCCCGAAGGCGAGCGTACAGAAAACAAACAACTTTGACATATACACAACCTGCAAAAAGATTGCGCATAAAATACAAAAAAAATGCTCCCGAAGGAGCAAATTTTTAGAAACCTAAACTGATCTGAGCCATGTACACGCGCTGTTCATCCTGCCCCGTGTAGTAGCCCATTTCTTCTGCCCAGGTGGCAAGTTCAAACGTAAAGAAACGTAAGACTTCGAGGCCAATACCAGCGGAAGGATATCCTCCTCTGAAACCGCCAGCAAGGCGCAAGGCCAAGGCTCTAATTTCGTTATTGTAACCAGGCCAGGCGAGAATGTTCTGTTCCACTTCCATACCGAAATTTAGATGGGAGAGAGCCTTATAGTTTCTTTCGTTGCTAAGGGCATCTTCAAAGTCACAGGCAAAATTAAGCTTGCGACCATAGCCCGTGTTCTTGTTGAAGAATCTGGGGCTATAATTAAAACCAGCGGTAAGGTTAGGACGGATGCGGTCTCCAGCAAGTTCCTTGAAGTAAACGTCACGGAGAGATATACCTACACGGAATTCTCTAGTCAATTGGTAGAGCATACCAATATCCATACCGACAGAAATGGACTTAAAGTCGAAAAGTTTGTCGGTTGCATCGTGGTAACGGTCTTCAAGAGTGTCCTGGAGGGTGCTGTAGTTCAGCACATCCATGGTCATCATGTCCACTTTCTGACGCTTTGCGATCTTACCGCCGATACCAACAGAGAAATTGTCTGTAAAGCCATATGCCACACCAGCCTGGGCCACAGCGTCCACATAGAAAGTGTCCACAGCCATGTAGGGGAGGATAAGGCCTCCATCCAGGTAGGGAGCAATACTACCATCTACCCAGAGTGCACCGCCGAATCCGTGGAATGCCATTTCTGCATCCATCTTGATTTTCATGTCCAGAGTCTTATGGTCATAAGAATTCAAGGTGTTGAGCAATTCAGGATGCGCGCTAAGAGAGTCCAGCAAAATGTTGGTGCTTCCAACTCCAAGAGCATTTGCGACGTCACGAGCACGCTGGTAAAGCTTCTGCAGCTTTGTAACATCGTTATAGGTGGAGAAGTACTTTTCAAAAGGACCTGCACCGCCCAAGTTCAATCTCATGTCGCCGATCAAGTTTCGAGGGTAGTAGCCCTGTTCCGGACGCTTCTCGAAGTTTCCAAGACGGTTAATTTGGGAGAGGCCTGCATAGTTGTAATAGATGGCTTCTTTATCATCCACAACAGCAACATGGGCGTTACCCATGGATTCTGCACGGAGAGAGTGATGGGTAGGAGCCTTTGCTGCAAAAGAGAGGGTTGCAACGCCCGCCAGTGCGAGAACAGCAAATAAACGTTTCATTCTTACATTCTCCCTTCAAACCACTTCAGGAAGCGTTCCTGATCGTAGTTTACCCAACAACCACCCACATGGGCCTTACGCCAATCCAAATCATACTTGATGTTGTTCACATCCTTGTCGTTACGCACAAGTTCCTTATTGGCGATCCTGTCTTCCGTTGTTTCACCAACCCAAAGAAGGTTGACTGCAAACTGGAACAGGTGATTGCCCGTATCCTTGCGATCATTGGACTTTTCAATCAAGAAGTTGTATTCCTTACCATCGGCTTCACCCATCAGACCATCGCCGTCAATGTCCACCAGCTGGTATTCTTCCGTGGAGGAAACTTTCATCACCTGCATGGGAGAATGGAATCGAATATCGTATTCACGGGTAGTCGTATTGTTGGCGCGCATATCTTCGTCAACTTCGCCATCGCCGTCGTTATCTTCACCATCAAATACTTCTTCATCAACGCAGCCATCGCCGTCGTCATCCATGTGGTTTCCCACCAGCAGATAAACGTCTGCACGGTCAACTTCGGAATCATTCACGACTTCTGCAATGCTGATGATCTGGTCTGCCAAGACTTCAGTTGCGAGAGTGAGTGCCGTATCCGTAAGCATTTCGGAACCAGGGACGTATTCACGAAGAATGGCGTTGGTGGTTTCCGGGTTAGACTTCAGGGTCTGGGCGGTTGCGACCAAAGTCGTAAACGTTTCCTTGGTGGCTTCACCAAGAGCACTGGGGCTTAACTCAGACCAGTTGATGGAAAGAGAACCCGTTGCAAGGTCACTAGAGAAAAGGTTCTGCAAGTCAAGGCTTGCCTTACGGACTGTCAGGGCCAGTTTGGTCATCTGGAGGATGGCATAACTATTTGAAAAGGAGGAAAACTTTACATGGTTATCCATGAGTCCCAAAGTATCACGGGCGATAAAGGGATCCAGATAAGTAAGAACGGAATCGATTCCGGCTGAAATTCCATTGACTTCTTCATCCGGCATGCTCATGAACTTACTTACAGTAGTTTCGCCTTCTTCTTTCTTGGCGTAAGAAATCAGCTGGAACAGATTGAGGCTGGGCTGTTGGTTCAATACGCATTTGGCTCTTCCGTACCAAGCTTCAGAATAGGCGGAATCTGCGGCGATTGCCTTTTCAAAATAGGCACGAGCAACAGTGTATTCGTTCTTCTGGTAGTGGAGGTATGCTTCGTACGTGAGTGCTGCCGCATCACCTGACTTAATATTCACATCTTCAGTGGGATTGAAGATGTTGCATCCGGCTAAGGCGATGGATGCTACAATTGCTGCGGACAGAATTAATTTCGCTTGAAATTTCTTTTTCATCATGGATTTCCCAATTTGGTGAAAAAGATAACATTATTCTTACAAAAAAAATAAAAACTTCCTTTTTTCAGCGTAACTTTCGCAAATTTTTCCTTATTTAAGGGCTTTTTCACCTATAATGGCAAACTCTATAAAAAAAGGTATATTTGCACCATGGATTCTTACCGAGAGTATTTCCCTACGAAAGCATACCGCATTGCGGAGATGCGCCTTGCAGCACTTTTAAGAAAGGAAAGGGACCGCCTTGACCAGTTGGCGGACTCTCTGGGGCGTGAATCTGCCATTGGCCCGGACAACCTGGTTAGTGAACTGCCCAACATTTTGGCATTCACCCAGGAATATCACGACGCTTTTGAAGGCTATTTGAATGCCATCTTGCCCCAGCAGCCTCGCCCCATTCAGTGTAGGCCTGCTTGCGGAAATTGTTGCCATCATTACCCCATGTCCGTGGAACCTTTTGAATTGGTGTTCCTTTACAGTGAGCTTCGCAAGCGTGACGACCTCCTTTCCATTATGGAAGCTTGCCAGGTCCGCTCTACGTTGTTCGAAACCCTTTACGAAAAGAACAAGCTGCTCCATGAACAAGGTCAAGAGATCCCTAAATCCGTAGGGGAGGAAGACGACTTTGACGACAAGGCCGAGGATGACGCGCTTCATCAGTATTTTGCAACTTGGAAGCCTTGCCCCTTCTCCGATTACAAGGGGGACTGCGGCGTTTACAAGCTTCGTCCTGTTTCCTGCAGAATGTATTTCAGCGAGACCGACCCGAAGTTCTGTACACCGGATCATCTACGCACTCCGGAAAATGACAGCTATATCGTGTATCTTCCGGACCATATCGAAGATGCTGTTTATGGAATCTCCGAACACTACGCCCTGCTGGATTTGCCGGAAAGCTATTTCGGCGGTCTGCTGGCTGTGAATGCCTTTGAAGGCGCTCTAGGATCTATCGAGGCGTCTAAGTGAATTTATTTGGAGTCCAGCTAGATTTATTTGGAGCCCAGCCCCAGCCGGAAAACCCAAAGGAAGAGGTGAAGGAAACTCATCTTGATTCCACCGGTGTGGTTCGCTTCAAGTACAATCCACTCCTGAAGAAAAGTATCCGCTGTAAGGCGGGGTTCCTCTTCGGCCATCCCGAAGTTCAGCTGCCCGCCTACATGAAAGGTCCGGAATTTGCAGAAGCCCGCGAGCTTGCCGCAGAATGGGCGGAGCACGCCATACGCCGCAAGACCGCCAAGAATAAGGCCGTCATTAAGGATTTGGTAAGTCGTTTTTGGACTTTAGTAGACCAGATTCTTGTAGATAATGGTGAATCACCAATCTCCAGTAAAGGACGTGTCCCGC
The DNA here is from genome assembly GCF_900142535.1 of Fibrobacter sp. UWEL. Classification (NCBI taxonomy): domain Bacteria; kingdom Pseudomonadati; phylum Fibrobacterota; class Fibrobacteria; order Fibrobacterales; family Fibrobacteraceae; genus Fibrobacter; species Fibrobacter sp. UWEL. The sequence continues at coordinate 76,287 of NZ_FRBE01000014.1, read as the reverse complement.
CTATTTGCCCACAGGGAAAATACCACAATCTGGATAAGGTTCTGGAAGCAATTAACGAGACTTATTTTGAAAACAAGTTGACCTGCAGAATCACCTGGAGTAATCGAGTAGGAGGTCTCAGCTTTCATTCTATCCGTAAGGATCCCATCACGGGGGAAGACTTCCATCTGATCAGTATCAGCAAGGGTTACGATGCGGCCAACTGCCCGCTGTATGCAATCGCAGGTGTCGTCTATCATGAATGTCTGCACATCGTGATTCCGCCTGTGGAATCTAATGGACGCCGCATTGTTCACGGTTGCAATTTCCGCAAGCAGGAAAAGCTGTACATCTATTTCGAAGAATGGACCAAGTGGCATAAAGAAGTGCTACCCAGGAACATTCGCTGCCTAAGAAAACACAAGCCTATTTAGCCAGTGGATGTAAAGGCCCTTCAAAAACACGACCTCTCGCAGCTGTGGGAGGCTTTCTTGTGAGTGGGATGAGGGAGTGGAGCATTGTGTTTAAATACAAAAAAGGATCTCTTTTCAGAGATCCTTTTTAGCGGGATAGACGAGGCTTGAACTCGCAACCTCCGGCGTGACAGGCCGGTGCTCTAACCAAAATTGAGCTACCACCCCAGTGGTTTTTGTTAGGCTTTTCAACCGAACGACCCATATATAGAAATGTATAGAACACTTGTCAAGGGATATTGGGCAAATTTCTTAAAAAAAGCAAAAATATTAAAAAAAGAACGGCCCCGTTCTTTCGAACGGGAGCCGTTTTTTTGCAGTAATGACATTCCTCGGGCGAAGCCCTAAGGGGTCTAGGGGGTGGAACCCCCTACATCATTACAGGCTGATGAGGCCTTCAGTGTCCTTGGACATTGCTTCGTAGAATGCGAAGCGTGCGTCCACTTCCTTCTGGAGGTCGTCTGCCAGCTTCTTAGCAACTTCCGGGTTGTTACGGGTGAGCTGCTTGTAGCGGTTTTCGGTGTAGATGTATTCTGCAACCGGGATAGTGGGCTTCTTGGAGTCGAGAACAAGGGGAGCCTTGCCTTCGGCGGCGAGAGCCGGGTTGTAGCGGAGCAGAGTCCAGTAACCGGAATCCACAGCCATCTTCTGGTGTTCCAGCTGGCTGTTGAGATCGAAGCCGTGGTTAATGCAGGGGCAGTAGCAGATGATCAGAGACGGACCATTGTGAGCTTCTGCTTCCTGGAGAACCTTCAGAGCCTGAGCGTCGTTTGCGCCGATGGCGATACGGCCAACGTACACATTCTTGTAGCTCATGGCGATGAGGCCCAGGTCCTTCTTGCCAGCACGCTTACCAGCAGCTGCGAAGAGGGCGACGGCGCCACGGTTGGTGGACTTGGAAGCCTGTCCACCGGTGTTGGAGTAAACTTCGGTATCGAGAACGCAGATGTTTACGTTTTCACCGGTTGCCATGACGTGGTCGAGACCACCGTAACCGATGTCGTATGCCCAACCGTCACCACCGAAGATCCAAACGGACTTCTTGACCAGGTAGTCAGCGAATTCATCGCGGAGAGAAACGGATGCATCGTCAGTTGCGCCAGCGAGAGCAGCCTTCAGTTCAGCAACGTTAGCGCGCTGTGCCTGGATGCCTGCTTCGTCGGACTGATCCTGAGAAGTGAGCTTAGCCTTGAGTTCGGCAGGAACGTTTGCAGCTTCGAGGAGGCTTACAGCCTGGGTTGCATGCTTGGTGATAGCCAGGCGCATACCGAGACCGAATTCAGCGTTATCTTCGAACAAGCTGTTTGCCCAAGCCGGACCGCGGCCTTCCTTGTTCTTTGCCCACGGAGTAGTGGGGAGGTTACCACCGTAAATGGAGGAGCAACCGGTAGCGTTAGCGACAACCATACGGTCGCCGAACAGCTGGCTTACCAAGCGGACGTAAGCAGTTTCGCCGCAGCCTGCGCAGGAGCCGGAGAATTCGAACAGCGGTTCCAGGAGCATAGCCTGCTTGACGAGACCCTTGTTGATCTTGGTACGGTCAAATTCGGGGAGGTCAACGAAGAAGTCCCAGCACTTGCCTTCCTGAACCTTGATGGGTTCCTGGGCAACCATGTTGATAGCCTTCTTGCCTTCTTCGGTCTTATCCTTACCGATACAAGCCTGAGTACAAACGCCGCAACCAGTACAGTCGTAGCTGGAAACAGAGATTGCGAATACGGGCTTTTCGGAGCCTTCGAGCTTGAAGCCCTTGGCAGCGGTAAACTTGAAGCCTTCCGGTGCGTTAGCAACGGCAGATTCGTCTACAACCTTCACGCGGATAGCAGCGTGGGGGCAGACCATGGCGCACTTGCCGCACTGTACGCAAGCGTCCGGATTCCAGGACGGGATGTTCAGAGCCAGGTCGCGCTTTTCGTACTTGGTGGTGCCGGTGGGGAACACACCGTCAACAGGCATCTTGGAAACGGGGAGCTTTTCGCCGTTGCCCTTGATGATTTCTGCAGTAACTTCGTTTACGAATGCAGGAGCGTTGCCGTGGATCGGAGCGCGGAATTCCTTAGTGCTGGTAACAGCGGCCGGAACCTTGACTTCGAACAGGTTTGCGAGAGAAGCGTCGATAGCGTCCCAGTTCTTCTGGACCACTTCCATACCCTTCTTGGCGTAGGTCTTTTCGGCATACTTCTTGATGTACTTGATAGCGGTATCGGAATCGAGAACGTTACCCAGCTTGGAGAAGAAGCAGGTCTGCATCACAGTGTTGATGCGGCGGCCCATGCCGGTCTTAGCAGCAACGGCGTAAGCGTCGATAACGTATACCTTGAGTTGCTTCTTAATGATTTCGGCCTGAACCGGGCGGGGGAAGGTATCCCAAACGGTTTCGGCAGAGTGCGGGGTGTTAACCAGGAAGGTTGCGCCCTGCTTTGCATACTTCAGCATGTCCACGGATTCGAGGTGCGGAGTATGGTGGCAAGCAACGAAATCAGCTTCGTTTTCACCGATCAGGTACGGAGCGTCGATGATGCTCTTACCAAAGCGGAGGTGAGAAGTGGTCATAGAACCAGACTTCTTGGAGTCGTAAACGAAGTAACCCTGAGCGTTGTTTTCGGTTTCGTTACCGATAATCTTGATGGAGTTCTTGTTTGCGCCAACGGTACCGTCGGAGCCCAGACCGAAGAACATGGCCTGGAAGAAGTCGGAATCAAGCTTGAAGTTAGGATCGAGGGTAAGGCTGGTGTTGCAGACGTCGTCGTTGATACCAACGGTGAAACGTGCGCGAGGAGCTTCGAGAGCCAGTTCGTCGAAGATAGCCTTGACCATAGCCGGGGTGAATTCCTTAGAGGAAAGACCGTAGCGGCCGCCGATCATCTTGGGCATAGCGATCTTGCCTGCCATGACTGCTTCGGAAACAGCGGTAAGAGCGTCCTGGAAGAGCGGTTCGCCTGCGGAACCCGGTTCCTTGCAGCGGTCGAGGACAGCGATCTTCTTGACGGTCTTGGGGAGAGCAGCAACAACTGCTTCCATGGGGAACGGGCGGTACAAGCGTACGTTAACGAGACCGACCTTTTCGCCCTTGGAGTTCAGGTACTTGACGGTATCACCGATGGTGCAAGTAGAAGAACCCATAGAAATGATTACGCGTTCTGCATCGGGTGCGCCAACGTAGTCAACGATGTGATACTGACGACCGGTGAAGGAAGCAACCTTGTCCATGTACTTCTGGACGATTTCCGGAACCTTGTTGTAGAACGGGTTCACGGTTTCGCGGCCCTGGAAGTAGACGTCCGGGTTCTGAGCGGTACCACGCATGGTGGGACGATCCGGAGTGAGGCAGCGTTCGCGGCAAGCCTTCACATACTTTTCGTCGATGACGCTACGGATAACGCCGTCTTCGAGAGCTTCGATCTTCATCACTTCGTGAGAGGTACGGAAACCGTCGAAGAAGTGGACGAAAGGAACGCGAGATTCGAGAGTAGAAGCGTGAGCCACGAGAGCCATGTCCTGGCATTCCTGAACGGAGGAAGAACCGAGCATTGCAAAACCGGTCTGGCGGCAAGCCATGATATCGGAGTGGTCACCGAAAATAGAAAGGCCCTGCATAGCAAGAGCACGGGCGGTCACATGGAAGACGGTCGGGGTAAGTTCGCCGGCGATCTTGTACATGTTGGGGATCATCAAAAGAAGACCCTGGGAAGCGGTAAAGGTAGTGGTCAGAGCGCCAGTCTGCAAAGCACCGTGAACGGTACCGGCAGCGCCACCTTCGGACTGCATTTCAAAAACGCGGGGAACCTGACCCCAAATATTCTTCTTACCTGCTGCACTCCAGTTGTCGGCGTGTTCAGCCATAGGACTAGACGGTGTAATCGGGTAGATAGCTGCCACTTCGCTAACTGCAAAAGCAACGTTAGCGGTAGCTTCATTACCGTCACACGCAATCATCTTCTTTGCCATGTGTGTCTCCAATTAATGAGTTAATTCAAAAATCTTGTGATTTAAAAAAATCCAACGTAAATTTACCCATTTTTAAAGTCAAAGAGTGAATTATTTTCAAATTTTCCGTAAAAAAGCCACGTTTTTTTAACATTCCGTGTAAAGGGTCTTTAGAAAAGGGGGGCTTTAAGGGGAAAACGACCTTTTTATAAACTTACAAAAAGGTTACTTTTGTAAAAACAAGGGTGTTTTTTAGAAAAAAGCATTCGATCTTGCACAAAATTACACGCAACATTCCTATTTGACCCCGTTAAAAATTGGACAAACAGGTATTCCAACATATATTTATATATAAAAGTTTTTTCGCCAAATGGAGTGTTATGGCTAGGGTAAAAAGGTTCTTGACCACCGCAGGTTTTATTGGGTTTGCTGCATTGTTCGCCCAGAGCGTTCAGGCACAAAATATTACATGGAAGCCCGTTTGTGTATCTGCGGGACATACATTGCTAGCAAGTTCCGATCATTTTGAAATCTGTAAGAAGGCGACCCATGACGATGGCACCGCCAATAACGCCACCTTGGATAATGCCACGGCGCAAACTGCGTTAAAGACTCTGGAACAGATTTTTACGACTTATCATGATTCCGCCCAGTGGATGTATCCGCAGCCCAGCAACGCCAACGAAAAACTGAAGAGCGTCGCTTACCTTTTCGAGGATTCCAAGATGGGAGCCCTCTATGGAGGTGGCAACACAGAAGCTTGCGTAAAAAACGCCGCAGGGAAGGACGAATGTTCTCCGGGTCTGTGGCTTGGCTCAGGAGCCTTTAAGGACTTGTGGGGCTTAGCTCACGAATACGCTCATGGTTTGCAGAGTGTGGCTGGATGGATGGGCAGTAACGCAACCGCCGGCTGGATTTGCGAATCTCACGCCAACTGGATGGCCCATCAGGTGAATCCCACCGATGCTCATTACTGCTCCGAGGCTCTGATTAATTTCCCGTATCTGTATTATGGCAGTTCCCGCGACCGCTATTGCAACTGGCAGTTCATGGAACACCTGAAAGAAGAATTCGGCGGCGGTTGGAAAGGTGTGCAGATGGTCAATCGCATGTGGATGAACAAGATTAACGATGGTGAAACAGGCTACCAGACTCAGACTCCGTTCAGCGCCATGCTTGGGGCTTACGACTGGAAGTACTCCGACATGACGGAACAATTCGGCAAGTTCGCCATGAAGAACGCCACCCTGGAATACCAGGGCGCAAAGAAGGCTCTTTACAAGAAGACCTGGGGCGACTACGAGTTTGCTACCCGCAGAGCTACTGGCTATGGCGATATTTACCGTAGGCACAGCCGCGTGACCATGCTGAACCAAATCGAGATCGCCTCCGACGCAGCCCCCGTCTACGAAGTCCCCAGCTACTGGGCTCCGCAACGCTTTGGCTACAATCTGGTTCGCCTCTATCCTGACGCCGCAGGAAAAGTTACCGTAAAGTTCCGTGGCATTGTTCAGCAGTCTAAACCCGCCAGCGAATATGGCTGCAAGGGTAACGAAAGTTCCTGGGTGTACGAAAACAACAACTGGGTACAAAAAAGTACTTGCAATCTTTCTCCGGGAAAAATGCCTGACCCCAATTCCAGCTGGACTGTGGGCCTCGTTGCCGAAGGTGCTGACGGCACACCCCGTTATAGCGAAATGAAATCCGGCACCGCCTTCAATTTGGAAATCGAAACCAAGGCAAATGACAAGGCTCTGTGGCTTACCGTAACAGCAACTCCCAAGGAACTTTATACCGTTACCTGGGACCAGTTCTACTATACCATTTATCGTTATCCCTATATGATTAAGGTGGAGAATGGCGCACCTGAAGGCTATGAGCCAGGAGCCTGGGAAAGCGATTCATACATTAATCCGGTTGGAGCTGCTGGGGGAGGGCTCATCAACTACAGCACTCACAAAAATGGGGGTGGCCAGGTAGGATATAAAGCCAAGGTAGATTCTACGGTTTACGTGGGTCCCAAAGCTCGAGTTACAGAAGGAACTATTACAGGAAACGTCCGTATCGAAGATTTCGCTGTGGTGAAAGGCGGAACCATATCTGGAAACGCAGTGGTTCGCGGTCGCGCTCTTGTTTCTGGCGGCACCATGAGCGGCGACGCCATTCTTGAAGAAGATGCCTGGCTTGTAAGCGGCTCCATTTCTGGCAAGGCCAAGGTAGGTGCGCTTTCCATTATCGTAAACAGCACCATTACTGATAACGCACAGGTTTATGGCGTTATGTGGGCAGTAGCCAACAAGAAACTTAGTGGAACTGCACAACTCCGCGGCGACTTAGAAAACAACTTTACTAAGGAACTGACCTCTGGTGTATTCTACGGCATGGTGGACGATGGCATGCTCGCTGACGCCACCTACGGCGCAAACCGCACCTCCGCACCCGCAGAAGCGACGGCAGACTATAGCAACGCCACCTGGTACGCCATTGCAGAAGACTCTACCCCTGGGGACATCGTTCCCGCAGATTCATTGCCAGATTTTGTCAAGAAAATTCGTCCCGCAACCGCATTACCACAGGCGAGTAGCGCCAAGTTTGACGCCAAGGGGCGATTGCAAAGTACCTTCGGCAGCAAGCGCAGGAACAAGTTTTACAAATTATTCTAGAAATCTTCTAAAACAGAAATATTTCAAAAATGAAAACAGAGCCGAATAAACGACTCTGTTTTTGCAATTTATTTTGGATGTTTTTTACGACTACTTACACTTGTAGCCCTGCATTTCCAGGCCAGCCTTCATTTCGGCGTAAGAGGAATTGCGCTGCATGTTCATGGCCTTTACAAAGGGGCTTTCGTTTGCGGTGTGGAGCCTGAAGCCAGTCATTGTTTCTTCGACAGTGCCCTTGGAGCTTTGTTCAAAACGAGACTTGATGCTAGCGCGGCGGCTTTCCATATCCGGCGTGATAAACACGTCTGTAACAATATCTACGTTATCAATATGATCGTTGCTAAAAACGAAAGAAATGGTTACGTGATTCTTGAGGCCACCAAATTCCCCATTGACGGAGCAAGAGAGGTTCTTGGGACTGTTCTTCTTGGATTTCTTCGCGGGCTTTGCTGTGGGCTGTGCCTTAGGAGTGTACTGGAGAGCTGCCAACAGCTGTTCTTCGCTGGCGGCACCCTGAATACGATTGATAATCTTGCCGTCCTTAATAAAGAAGAAAGTGGGGAAGGCCTGAATAGGTAAGGTATTCTTGATTTTCTGAACATTGTCGCTTTCCATAACAACGGAGGCCACCTTGATGTCGGGATACTTCTTGGCCACATCAATGAGCGTGGGAATCATGATCAAGCAAGGTGGGCAGCTGGTGGATGTAATATCCAGAATAGTTGGCTTGTCCGTATACATAATTTCTTTTTCGAAATTGCTGTCGTTGACATGCACGATCTTGATGGCTTCTTCAGCCTGGGCAGCAATGCCAATAGATGCGACCAGAGCTACAGCTCTTGCGAAATATTTAAATACTCTCATTATATATTCCTTGTTTTTCTAGAAGTAAAATAGAAAAAAACTATAAAAAGACCCCGCAAGAGTTCTCTTGCAGGGTTTCTAAATACTTGCGTAAGCGATGATTTAGATTGTTAGATTCCCCTTCAAGTGGAGAATGACAAGATGGCGGACTAGCAGCCTACATTGGGAAGCTTAGCGAGGCTCTTGGCGATGTCATCATCTGTCGGGATGTAGTCATTCATGACGCCGTCATTGAACTTTTCGTAAGCAACCATGTCGAAGTAACCGGTACCGGTAAGGCCGAAGAGAATGGTCTTCTGTTCGCCAGATTCCTTGCACTTGAGAGCTTCGTCGATGGTAGCGCGAATTGCGTGGCTGGATTCAGGAGCGGGCAAGATACCTTCGGTCTGAGCAAAGAGCTTTGCAGCTTCGAACACCTTGGTCTGTTCCACGGAAGCAGCGCGCATCAGGCCCTGATCGTAGAGTTCAGAAAGGATAGAGCTCATGCCGTGATAGCGCAGGCCACCAGCGTGGTTTGCAGACGGAATGAAGCTGGAACCCAGAGTGTACATCTTAGCAAGCGGGCACACCATGCCGGTATCGCAGAAGTCGTAAGCATACTTACCGCGAGTAAAGCTGGGGCAGCTAGCAGGTTCAATAGCCAGGAAGTCGTAGTCGGCTTCGCCACGGAGCTTTTCGCCCATGAACGGAGAAATCAAACCACCAAGGTTAGAACCACCGCCTGCGCAACCGATGATCAGGTCCGGCTTAACGCCAAGCTTCTTGAGGGCGGCGTGAGCTTCAAGACCAATCACGGACTGGTGCAAAAGAACCTGGTTCAGCACGGAACCGAGAACGTAGCGGTAGCCTTCCTGAGAAACAGCAGCTTCAACTGCTTCAGAAATTGCGCAACCCAGAGAACCGGTGGTGCCCGGGAAGTCTGCGTTGATCTTGCGGCCGATGTTGGTGTTCATGGAAGGAGACGGAGTAACGGAAGCACCGTAGGTGCGCATCACTTCGCGGCGGAAGGGCTTCTGTTCGTAGGAGCACTTCACCATGTAAACCTGGCAGTCGATGCCAAAGAAGGCGGAAGCCATGGAAAGAGCGGTACCCCACTGGCCTGCACCAGTTTCGGTGGTCACACCCTTAAGGCCCTGCTGCTTTGCGTAGTAGGCCTGGGCTATAGCGGAGTTCAGCTTGTGAGAACCGCTGGTGTTGTTGCCTTCAAACTTATAATAGATGTGTGCCGGAGTTCCGAGAGCCTGTTCCAGGAAGTAGGCGCGAACCAGCGGAGACGGGCGGTACATCTTGTAGAAAGTCTGGATGTCCTTAGGAATATCGATATAAGCAGTATCGTTATCCAGTTCCTGCTTGATCAATTCATCGCAGAAAACGGGGCGCAGGTCTTCAAACCCCATGGGCTTGCCGGTACCCGGATTTACCAGGGGTGCGGGCTTCTTCTTCATGTCGGCACGGACGTTGTACCACTGGGTCGGGAGTTCAGATTCATCAAGATAGGTCTTGCAGGGACCGTCAATCTTCAGGGAAGAGCAGTTGCGCATAATATTCCTTTTATGTTGTTGTTTTTTAAACGCTATTTTGAAATGCCGAAAAGAATGGAAAGCGGATTTTATCAAGAAATCTTTAATTTTTCCGGAATATCAAATAATTTCAAATACAATTTAAACAAAATACACTGGCTTAGACGTTAAAGTTTGCAAAAAATGCAAATTATACAGCCTCAGCCACCTCTTTTTCTAAGAGAGCGTTAATGTAAGTCTGATAGGGGACCCCTGCGGCAGCTGCTTTCGCCTTGATTTTCTCCACCACACGGACCTTAAGGCGCAAAGAATACATTTTGCGTAGTTCTTCGGCCTGGCGACGGGCTCGTGCTTTTTTAAAAAACTCTTCGACCGTTTCCCCATGGCTAACATAGAGTCGACCTTCTTTATCAGCTCGCTCCATCTCGTCGCCAAAATCCATTTTTTGATAATATTCAATATCATAATCTGAATTTTTGTTCATACAGTTTTATCTCCTTGCCATGAGCACGTCTTGCCGTTATAATTTTCTCGGTTTCAATGTTCACGATGACGGTCCACAATTTGCCATCTTGCTTTCCAACGATCAGACCTGCAGATGGATCTTGTTCAGACGGTAAAAGACATAATCCCCAGACACGATTTTCACCAACATCTCTGGATAAATATCTCTTTCACCGCTGCGCTTCAGAAAGTGCTGCGTTAACTTCATAAATTTAAATTGTATATACACAAATGTCAATACATTGTTGTCAATACATTTGCGTATAAACATGTCGCTTAATTAAGCGAGCTCAATCCTTTTGGAACGCATTTTCCCATAATGCGTAAAAAAGCACGCATCAAGCCGGGCACCTGTCGGGTGATATAATAAAGATCGGGATTTCCGATTGAATAGGAATTTAGAAAAAAGCGAATGTCAAAAAATGACTATTGCATAAAATATCTAAATCGAATTTCAAATGATTTACTATCTTAATGCCATGGCATTCTCGGCAACAGATTTTATCAAAAGAATTACCTTGGCTCTGGCAGCTGTATTTTGGTCCAGCTGTAGCGATGTGGAAAAAGCAGAACCGAAACAAACTGAAATTAAAAAATCTGAATCCGCAGATTCTACAAAGAGAGAATCTTTTAAACTTGGTGACAAGAAAATAGATAGGGTTTTAAAGACTGTTGAAGGATTGAATACTACCGGTACAACACTCTTATATGGCGTACCTAGACCCAGACCTGAAATGGATTCTCTACTCAAATTTTGCTTTGAAAATCCCAGAGATTCGATTTGTATTAGCAAATTCAAACAGCAGGCAAAAGGCATCGTAAAGATTCCATCAAAAGATGATGTTAAAATGACTGAGGGTAAATCTCAGGATTTGGTAACCCTCGGGAAGACAATTTTCCAAAGAGCACCTGGACTCCGCCATATCTACAATAAGCATTTAAGAAGGGCTGAACAGAACGGAGAAAACCATGATTTTGAGGCCACACTGGTCATGCAGATCACTGTCGTTCCCGGTGGTCAAGTAACAAATGTAGAAGTTCTGCAATCATCCTCTGGGCACGCTGATTTTGATGAAGAAATCAAGAAAGCTCTTTCAAGATGGAAATTTGATTCGCAAATTAAGGATACTCTTGAATTCTCCATCCCTTTAGAGTTTTTGATTCGTAATCCTGACGAAAAATAGACGAGTTATTTTCTACCTTTCGCCTTAATGAACGCAAATCCCTTTGAACTGAAGAAGACGTCCAAGAAGTCCAAGGCTCGCCTTGGGGTGATTCACACTGCTCATGGCGATGTAACGACGCCGATCTTTATGCCGGTGGGCACAAACGCCACGGTGAAGGGGATTACCTCCCGCGACATCAAGGAGATGGAAGCGGAAATCATTCTGGCCAATACCTACCACTTGTATCTGCGTCCGGGCACCAAGACGGTGGCCAAGGCCGGTGGCGTCCAGAAGTTTATGGGCTTTAACGGTCCCATGCTTACGGACAGCGGCGGATTCCAGGTGTGGAGTCTCAAGCAGTTCCGCAAGATTACGGAAGAAGGCGTTCGCTTCAAGAGCCTGCTAGACGGTTCCATGCACATGTTTACGCCGGCTAGCGTCATGCAAGCACAGCGTGAAATTGGCGCGGACATCATCATGGCTTTTGATGAATGCACGCCTTACCCCAGCACCGTTGAAGAAGCAGACGAATCCTTGCGTTTGACTCTCAAATGGACTCGCGAGGCCAAGGAATGGCTGGAGGCGAATCCGCCTATTCACGGTTATCCCCAGTACTTCTTCGGCATTGTTCAGGGCGGCATGCACAAGGATTTGCGCCTGAAGTCCATCGAGGCGCTTAAGGAAGTTGGCCCTGACGGTTACGCTATGGGCGGCCTTTCTGTGGGGGAGCCTGTAGAAACCATGTACGAAATTGCGGACTTCTGCACAGATCATCTGCCCACAGATCGTGCCCGCTATGTGATGGGCGTTGGCACTCCTTGGAACCTGCTGGAATTGATTAAACGTGGGGTAGACATGTGCGACTGCATCCTGCCTGCAAAAAATGCCCAGGATGGTCTCGTTTATACAAGTCAGGGTGTGCTCCGCTACAAGAATCAAAAGTTCGCCCACGATTTTGACACCCCGCTGGACCCCAACTGCGATTGCTATTGCTGTCGCAATTACAGCCGCGGCTACATGCGTCACCTGCACAAGGCCAAGGAACCTCTGGGTTGGACCCTTTCCGTGATCCACAACCTGCATTTCTACATCCATTTGATGCAGCAGGCCAAGCAGCACATCGCCGACGACACCTTCGAGGAATGGGCCGACGAACAAGTAAAACTCTTGCAGACCAATCTTTAAGACCTTTTAATTATATTTGCAGACGCAAATAGGAACGAATATGGCAAAAGAATTTAAAATGCAAATGAACCTGGCTTCTCGCCTGGATAAATACTCCCTGAAGTTGCACCAGCTCATGGTCAAGTCTAAGTTTACCTTGAAGGCTATGGAATATGGCGCAACTCATATCATGCTTCGCGATTTGATGAAGTACGGTGTGGAACTGGACGGCGTTTTCAATAGTGTAGGTGATTTCTGCTTCTCCAGAACCACCCTTCCTCTGGAAGAATACGCCCTGGATATGATTGTTCAGTTTGACGCAGTGTCTCTTCCCGCTCGTCTGGTTAGCGTCAGCATTTCCAGCAAGAAGGTCAAGGACGGCAATACTGAAACGGAATACTCCTTCAACTTTGAAAAGGATGCTGACAAGGAAGACTTTGATCTGGTGATTCCTTACTTCAAGGTGAAGGAACCGGACGAAGACGGCGATGATCCCAACAAGATTGACATGGGCGGTATCCAGGATCTGGTTTCCGAACTGGAAGGCGGTGGAAAGGGCAAGTTCAAGAAAAAGAAGAAGCGCCCCTTCATCTACTACGATACCTACTTCACCATCGAGTAATTAGAGAAAACGACCGCACTCAAGTGCGGCCGTTTCGTTTTGGTTATATGGTAATTTCTACTTGTTCTCTAATCTCAAAACTCGCATGGGACGGTCTTTACCAGTATAAAGCCCCGCATCATAAAATAAGCCAGGGATTAATTTAAAACCGCACTTGGTTAGAACTCGACCGGAAGCAGGATTGTCAATGAAGTGACTACTGACCAGAGCGTTCAAATGTTTTTCTTCGAAAGCATGATGGATAACCCGCAGTAAAGACTCCGTACAATAGCCTTGATTCCAATAGGGTTTACCGATCCAATAACCTGCGATTCTCTCGTTCATACCACAGGGAATGTCCACCGAGGCCGCGGGCATATAACCAGTACATCCTATGATTTGTCCATCAGATTTTTGTACGACGGCCCACACCGTTTCGCTATCGAAAGCCACACGAATTACTTTCTCACTTTCTTCTACACTCTTGTGGGGTGGCCAACCCGCACGTTCTCCAATTATAGGATCGCAGGCAAGTTCAAATAGACGTGGGGCATCCTCAATGCTCCAGCGCCTTAAAATCAATCGTTCAGTTTCAAGATTCATAGAACGGAATCTACAATATTTGCCGACAATCAGTACTTAATGTCTACGCCGCCGAAAAGGCATTCTGCATGAATTCGCAAAACCTTTTCACCGACTTCACTTAAGGGCTTCACGTTCTTAACACCGCCACAAATGCAGGAGGAAGAAACTTCCACCTTGACGTCCTTAGGAACAAAAATGTCGGCACCACCCATAAAAGTACTTACCTTGATTTCACTTTCAGCGGGGAAATTTGCGCCACGTAAATCTAGAGAGACTCCGCCCAGCATAGCACTGATTTTTGCGCCAGAAAAATTTTCTCCATTCAGATTGTACTTCTGGCCCGAAAGCAGAGTTTCAATTTTCAAGAATCCGCTATCATCCATGGAGTCAGCGGCTTTCTTTTCACACATATTATCGCTGTGGCAGTGGTGATCACAATGACCGTTGCTGCAGCCACATTTGCAACCGCCAAATACAATCCGTAGACCAACAAGAATGACGATTGCAGGAACGATGTACATTCTCCATTCAAGATTGTTCATCCATTCTAGATCAATAATTCCCAAGGCACGAAGCAACATCACGATGCCAATAGCCAAGACAATCAATCCAAAAAACACACGTTTCATATTTTCTCCTTGATAAACTTTGGGCTGGGTTTCGCCCTTTACTCTTTGAAACACTGGTATGCAGCGAATCTGTCACTTGCATTTACTTTTTTCGCAGAATCAAATCATTTCAATCCGCAAAGATTGTTCTTGGCGTCGGGATTGTTGCCGTGAATCATCTTTACGGTTTCGCAGTTTTCCATGTTCGGACACAAGCCGCAATGATCGAAGCCTTTTTCTACAGCGCATTTGCGGATGGGGCAGAGGTGGCTGCAGAAATAGAACTTGACGCCAGTGCCGCGGCAACCGGTGCAGTTGATGGTTTCTGCAGTGATTTCCGGAGCGTTGTTCATCTCGGCCCACTTCTTCGCTGTCTTTTCGCGAAGCTCGTTATCGTTGTTCTTGGTTGCGATATAGGCGTCGCATTTTTCGCAATTCAAGCCACATACAGCGATGTTCTTACACATATTGTTTTCCTTATTTAAGTCCATAGACTAGTGATGAACATGGGACTATCATCCTTGCCTTTTTCAAATCCGCAATGTTCGTAAAAACCGATTTCCTTGTCGTAAGCAACTAGGACAATCCGCAGATAGTCCTTGTACTTTTCCTTGATGTATTCCAGAAGCTTTTTGCCTATGCCCTGGTGTTGATACTCCGGTCGAATCAGCATGTAATGAACATATGCAGTCATGATGCTGTCGTCCATGGCACAGACGAGCCCAACCAACTTGTCTCCATCCCATGCAGTATACACGGTTTCAAAATGTTGCATGGCCACAACAAGTTTTTCTGGGTAATGCCCCGAGGACCATTCCACCGAAAGGAACAAGTCCTGCAGTTGTTCCGCAGTAAATTCGTGAGTGTCCGAATAGGCAATCATTACGACCTCTTGATATTTATCGCAAGCAACGGAAGTGTCAAAACAAGAACCGCCCAAGCGCAAGGATTTTTAGGCATAGCGTATGCAGCCATCACGCCGTCTATGGCCAGAATAATCAGCGTAAAAAGGAAAGGCTTGCGCAAAAAAGAGTATTCAGCCATTTTTCCAGCAAGCATCACGGATAGCGCTCCGCCCAAAATCAGCAATGCGCCGCACATCAAGCTCATGTAGAGAAACGCAGTCTGTGCTCCTGCATCAAGAGTTGCAAGCTTACCTGCAATTACCGGAGTGAAAGTGGCTGCGCAGTGAACTACGCCCATGGCGATAACGCCTATCGATAATACTTTCGTTATTTTCGTTTTCATAAAAACCTCTTTACCTATAACACCTTAACTTACGCGAATTAGCACACTACAATGAATTCCTGACTACACAGCATAACTAAACCTTCTTCCCGTAAGTGTCCGCAAAGTGCTTCATGTGGGCCTTCACCAACTTCTGGATTTCCTTGTCCTTAGACGGGTCACGATCGTACATTTGAATCAGCAAGGAAACTGGCGCAGCAAACTCCATAGCCAAAATTGCGGGGTCATCGTTCTTCATTGAGCCTGCTTTCATCATGGCTGCAAACATTTTTTGGAACATAGTCTGGATGGCGGTAATTCCATGAAGGGTAGCCAATTCACTTAAGCGAGGATTGCGGAACTGCCCCAGCGTCAGCAGGCGACGAGTCTTTTGAATCATTTCGTCATGCATGGTGAAGTTGACCTTGGCAAAAGCCATACGAGTCAGCTGTTCCATAGACTCCGGCAGTTGTCCCTGATTACCGGCAGCGTTGAAATTCGCGGCATAGTATTCGTCCACCTTGGTAATCAAGGCGTCTAGAATCTGGTCCTTGCCCTTGAAATGCTTGTACAGGGAAGGACCCTTGATTCCTGCAGCGGCGGCAATCATATCCACAGACGCACCTTCGTAACCCTTTTCTGCAAAAAGGTCCAAGGCAGCATTCAGAATTCGATCCTTTGTGGAATGTATTGTAGATTGCTCTTCTTTCATTTCAACCGCCATAAGCTAACGTTCGTTAGCCTTAATCTAGCTAACGTTCGTTAGCCCGTCAAGAGATTACGCCCAGAATTCTGGAAAAATGTGAATTTTTATGAAATTTGGACTCCAAATCAAGCAACCCAAGGCATCTGAAAGTTGACAAATAAAAAACTTTTAGTATCTTGAATAGTATGGCAATGAACCACCACCTATTTACCGGTCAATGCGAATCCGTGGGTGAAGCCCACGTCACGAACACTCTCTCGGCAAAGGCGAATGCGATGCCAACCCATGCAGGGAACGGTCCCGTCAGGCGACACAATGTTCCCAAACGAAAGCATGTAGCATCAGCGTCTCTCGCACACGCAAAAGACGCCGCAGCAGTAAAGTAGATTCGTTAGGACTATTTGACTCTGGTCCTTGTGACTTTCACAAGGCCGTTATTTTGGTATTCCCTGCGGAGGTAAACGCCGGGTTGTCTGGGTACGCCACGAAGCAAGTTGCCGTTCATGTCGAAATACTGAACGCGAATGGGAGCAGGGTCAAAACGAAGGTCGCGGGCAGCACCAATTGCATCTGGTATAGAATCTTCATGCGTTGTGTTAGGTTCTACGTAGGGATGTTCCGGATCGTTCACCACCAGCTTGATTTTTTCGTAGGACTTGCAGCCCGTTTCGTTGGTATATTCGATGGTGTAAATACCGCTATTTTGCCACTGCAAATCCTTCAGGACCACTTCTCGTGTGGTTGCATCAAAATCAGCCGGGCCGCTCCAGCTCCAAATCTTGCCATCCCAGGGATGAGGGCCAAAAGTTACACTTGCGCCTGGTTCCACTAGCAGGTCCAAAGATTCATTCCAGCTACCGCCACCTACCTTGGAGTAGGGGATAATCTTGGTGCCGGAGCAAGGTTCCACGGCAGTCTTGCCACCGTCCAACTTTGCAACGGTGGCAGGAATATCAATCACGCGAGGCTCAAAATCAGAAGTGGGGAAGGCCTTCATGAGGGCTGCCGTTTCCTCCGCAGAAATAGGAATGACAGTGCCGTGGCGAGGAGTGAACGCTCCCGCCATTTTGGTGTCCTGGACGAAGGTAAAGTTGGTCAGGTCCGGGCTGCTGGTGAATTGATAATGGCCGTTCATATAGCAGTCGTACATCAAGATCCAGGAATCCTGATTGATGAGCTTGAATACGCCAGCCCCTTCCACAGCCTCGGTAGTCTGCTGGAGGTTTGCCGAAGGTTCGCTCCACTGGGAGCCTTCCTTGCCCGCCGGCGCCGTCAGCTTACGTGCGGTGACCTTGCCGATACCGCCCAGCTTTTCGTTCTTGAAGAAACCGTGATAGAGGCTGTCCTTCTCGTTATAGACAATGTCCATGTCGATGGTGGCGGAACCTCGATCGAAGAAGTAGGTGGGCGTGCCTAGCACGTCGGTAAAGTCATCGTTGGCGTACTGGTAGTAAACTTTGTCGTAGGGAATGGTTCCGTCATTGGTCAGCAGGGAGTAGTAAATCATCAGGCGGCCCTTGCTACCGTCAGTATTCACGTAATCCTTGTCCCAGATGGTTTCGGGAGCCCAGACGCGTGTGACGTTGGCGAAGTTTGTGCCCTTGTATTTGTCCGGAAAATGAACCGTACTATGGGTCCAGCTAATCAAATCCTTGGAACGCATCAAAACCATGCCGCGGTTACTTGCCCAGCCTTCAGCACTCTTCATGTCGGTATTGACCATGTAGAAGTAGCCGTCGGGAGCGCGCAAAATATGAGGATCTCGCAAGCCCTTCTTAAGACTTACCGTATCCGCAGCCACCACCCGCTTTCCGCCGTTCATTGCAGTAAAGCTGTAGCCGTCATTACTGATGGCGTAGTAAATATTCTCGTTGTCGTTGGCCGGAAAGTAAATGAAAAGGTAATTGGAGTAGGGCTCGTAACCATGGATGGAAATGTCAAACTTCTTGGTCACCATCTGGTTGCCGTCAGTCAAGTCCACAGACAGCTGTACCGAATGATTCTCGTTAATGAGGCGGGCGGCAATGGTTCCGTCATTTTTCAAGAAGGTCGTATCAGTGGATTTCCAGTAAAAACGCACCCCTTCGCATCCTGAAATACTTTCGCCATTGGCAGGGAGAGTCAAATCCTTATAGAGATTACTCAAAGGTGCGTCCAGAGTCAGCTTGTTGGCACAATCGGAGAGATTTGCGGCATTGGCCATAGCGGTAAACACGCCGAAACTTAAAATTACGGACGGAAAGCCCCTTGAAAACCCTTTCAAACTCATAAAAACCCAACCTTTTAACGCGGAAATAACAACGCTTTTATGAATATACGTTATGTAAGACAATCCAGTATTGAAAAAGAACATTTTGAAAGGACGATTTATCCATATTCCAGAGAGAAAATATGTCCGCTTTCCCCTAAAATAATTGATTTTTAGGGTATGGAATTGGGTAAGAAGTTTATTGGGGCGGCCGTGGGTGTAGCATTTTTATTTGGTGCCGCCGACGCACAGACAAAAGTAACCGTAGATCCAGGCAAAAAGTACCAGGTTTTCGAGGGCTGGGGAACCAGTCTTTGCTGGTGGGCGGAGCTTGCCGGCGCTTGGAGCGAATCCAACTATACAAAACTCTTGGGAGCCATCGCGGACCCGGATTCGGGCCTGGGTTACAACATTTTCCGCTACAACATCGGCGGGGGAGACCAGCCGGGCCACAACCATTTGACCAAGGGCGACGGGGGAGCGGCGGTTCCCGGCTACAAGCCTACGGAAAAGGGCGATTTCGACTGGACCGCGGACCCCACCCAACGAAACATCCTTTTCGGCCTGGCCAAGAAGGTGAAAAATCCCATTTTCGAGGCGTTTTCCAATTCTCCTCCCTGGTGGATGACCAAGAGCGGCTGCGTTTCTGGTGGGGAAAACGGCGCAGACAACCTGAAGGCTGATTATTACGACGATTTCGCCGATTATCTGTCCGAAGTGGCCAAACATTTTAAGGAAGAATGGGGTATTACATTCCGTACGGTGGAACCATTTAACGAACCTAGCGCAGGCTGGTGGAAGTCCAACGGCGATCAGGAAGGTTGCGGATTCAAGAATAATCAATCCGACATGATTGTGGAACTGGGGAAGGCCTTAAAGAAGAAAGGTCTTTTCCCGGAAACGTCCGTCAGTGCAGCTGACGAATCCAATATCGGTGACGCCCTGGCCCGCTTTAACAGCTACAGTGCCGAAGCCAAGTCCTACATGTTCCAGGTGAACACTCACAGCTATTCCGGTTACGATTCCCGCGGTAAGCTTTACAATGCGGCGTTTGCCAACGACAAGAGGATTTGGCAGTCGGAATCCGGCCCGCTGCACCGTAGCGGCGACCTGGATATTACCCTCTGGATGGCCAACGTGATTCTCCACGACTTGCGGGATATGCACGCCAATGCCTGGGTGGACTGGCAGCTTTCCGATCCGGCGGAAAACTGGCGTACCATTGTGGCGGACCATAAAAAGCAGACTTTCTCCTACGCGCCCCGCTTTTACATGCACGCCGCCTTTAGCCGGGTGATTCGTCCCGGGTCTCGTTTCATCGACACCGACATAGACAACACTCTGGCAGCCATTCGTGAAGACGGTTCCCTGGTGCTGGTGGCGCTGAACACGGGCTCTACCGATGTTAAATACACTTTCGACTTGGGCAAGTTTGATGATGTTGGAACTAAGGCAAAGGTCCATCGCTTTACTTTGCCTGCCGCACTGAAGGCTGATTCCGACATTGATATTTCCGGCAAATCACTGAACGTGACCGCAGCGGCCCAGTCCATGGTCACCTTGGTCATCGATGGCGTCAAGGGCGAAGGAAAGTGCATCGCCGACACCATTATTCCTTACGTAAAAATCCATAACGGCGGCTGGAACGAATCTACAGAGATTACCGTAAATCCTGGAGATTCTCTGGTCATTGGCCCTCATCCTTGGGAGGGTGGCCGCTGGATTTGGAATGGTCCCAACGATTTCTACCAGGTGGGCCGCGAAGTCTACTTCAAGAATTTGCAGTGGCAAAGCAGCGGTTACTACAAGACCACATTTACAAATGGTTCTGGCTGCGAAAGCAAAATGACCTTCAAGTTGATCGTGAAGGATCCGAACCATCCTTTTGTGGAGCCGGACACCACTGTGGCAGATACCAGCAAAGCAGATACAACGATTGCTGACACAAGTGTCGCCGACACCATTGAGTTGGGAATCGTGGCTCGCGGGCTTTTTGCCGGATTCATAACAGCTTTCAAGAGCGGGGGAGACCTGCATATCACTGCTCCAGTTCAGCCCATGGAATTGACCATCCGCGACTTGCAAGGTGCGCTGCTGACCCGTCGCCAGATTAACGGCCCCGCAACGATACCTTTAGGCAGCTTCAGCCGCCAAAGTTACATCATACAAGTCAAGGACCAGTCCCGCCGCAGCCTGCTCCTGAAAATCGTGAAATAGATCCTTCGACTTCGTGCCTCCGGCACTTCGCTCAGGATGACATTCCAAAAGAAAGCCCCGAGATCGCTCTCGGGACTTCGTTTACGTTAGGAGTATTGTCTAAAACTTCTGGACGATTTTACGGCATTTCATAATTTCGCGGTCCGTCAAGCCTTGTTTCATATGGGTACCGCCTTTCTGCACAACGCCCACAATCTTGAAACCGCTCCAGCCGATTACTTCCTTAATAGCCCGCACAGCCCCCGCGGATTGCTTAAACCAAACATTGAACGGCCATGGGGTAGTACAAGTACTGACAATAATGGCCTTTTTCCCTTTCAGCAAAGGCTTGGGGAATCCGTGGTTGCTGTCGTCCAGCATGCCGTAGGCCATTCGATCAAACAACATCTTCAATTGTCCCGTCATGTTTCCCCAATAGCAGGGCGAGCCCACAATCAGACCGTCACTTTCCTGAATCAAGCGCAAAACCCGTTGGGAATCATCTTCTGCGAGAACACACTTTTTGCTGCTACGGCATTTCATGCAGCCAATGCACGGGCGAACCTGCAGCTTGCTCACATCCACAAATTCCACTTGGTCCCCGCGAGACAACAATTCTTCTTCCATAGTGTGAAGCATGGTACTGATATTACCCTTGGGGCGGGGACTTGCATTCAAAATCACGATTTTCATAAAGACCTTGTTAAACCGAGAACACTCGATACACAAGTATAACACTTATGAGGAAGGAATGTGTCACCATAGATTCCTCGACTTCGCTCGGAATGACGATACAAGAGTTTTTCCACCAAAGCGTCGGTGATTTCGGTGAGCATGCGTTCGTGGGTGCAGACTTCCGGAGAAACGCCTTCGATGGAACCTGTGGTATAAAAAGAGGTGCAGGCGCATTCATGAGCCACACAGCGATGCTTTAAGGCGCAGCCTTCGCACTCCTTTTTATCATGGTCCAAAAAATCCTTGATGATTTTGCAGGCTTCTTCATCAAAGCCCGTAAAAACATTGCCCTGAACGTAGGGCGGATTATCCTTGGAAGTGATAAAGCGGGTGCAGGGGAAAATGTTTCCGTTGGTGGCAACGCCCATGGCTCCGTTATAAACGTGGCAGGAATACTGGCGGAATCGCAAATTCTGCAGGCGCAACTTGATCTTGTCCTGGATGGTGCCGAGGGCAAATCGGTCGCCCTTCTGGCGGCATTCCAGCCAGTACATAGCCATCTTCTGGTACTGCAAAGCCAGCTTTTCAAAGTCCTCGCTGGTCCATTTCCCGTCAAAGTCGATGCTGGTGGTCATGGAGCGGAAACCTTGCTCGTGAATCCATTTGACGCCTTCGAAAAGGTGGGGAACGTGCTCACGGGTCACCGTGCAAAGCGCCACCGTATTCATCTTGGAAATGCGGGGGAGGTGCTTGTACATGGCTTCAAAACTGCCTGCGTCGCCCACGGTGCGGCGGGAAATGTTGTGCTGCAAGGCCGGGCCATCTACAGAAATGTAGATACGGAAATTTTCCTTTTCGCAGAAATCCAGCATCTGTTCGTCAAACAAGGTGCCGTTCGTATTGATGGCGAACCGCAGGTCAAAATCCTTGGGGGCCCGGCCGGAATCCATAGCCTCCGCCACAACGCCTTTGGCATACTCCGTTCCCGCGTAGATTTCATCCTTACGAATCAGTGGCTCTCCACCGAAGAACGTGATGTTCATGTACTTCTGCTTAAAGGACAGCGTACGGTCCAGGCAGAGCCTGATGGCCGCCTCCATGGTCTCGCGACTCATCACATTAGCGCGGTCGCTCTGAAGATCCTTATAATAACAGTAAGAACAGCGCAAGTTGCACTGTTCCGTAAGGCAAAGCACTAGGTTCATACGTCAATATCAGTGGATTCGAAAGTAGTGACCATGCTGACAATCATATTTTCCGGATCATCGGGATCAGGGCAAATATGCACGTTACTATCACAAGGACAGAGAGGTGACTGAGGAGATAAATCGCAAAAATCAGTTTTCTCAGAAGAACTGCTTTCTACAGAAGAGCTGCTGGACTCCAAAGAAGAGCTGGAAAGGATTTCTTCAACAGAGCTACTGGACTCTTCACCGGAGCTACTGACTTCCACAAATGTGGTTTCTGGATAATCAATGATAGGTACACCGGCTTCAAGGGGTGGATCCTGCCAAGAAGCACTACTGAGCAAATCCATATCCACAGAGCTGGAGCTCTTGGGAATGTCGACAACCACCTGATTGGAGCTTGAGGAACCGATAGAATCACTGGGATATTCCGTATCCGGGGCAATAACACCTCCCTCCGGCTCGGGAGTCTCTTCGGGACCAGCCGGAGCTCCACTATCTGCGCAAGCAACCATGGAAGCCGCGGCGCTCAAACCCATCAAAGCAGCCAAACCACTCTTTGTTGCAGTACTCCACTTGGATTCCGCAGTTATTCTCTTCTTCTCGATTTTCAAAAGAAACCTCCTAACTCTTGAAGATAAAATAAGTTTTCTATAACCCCTGTGGGAATAAAAAAGCAAGTAAATGAAACAAAATCACAAAATGAACGTCATTTTGCGTTGTAGATAGAACAAATTGTTTCATATAGAAAAAATCCCGGGACCATGGTGGTCTCGGGACATTTTAATGCTTTAGATTCCTCGACTTCGCTCGGAATGACAAGCGGACTTCGCTCGGAATGACACCTAAAGGTGTCACTTGAACAGATTCTTCATCTTGTCCAGGAAAGACTCTTCCTGAGCGGTTTCCTTGTCCTTGCGGAGTTCGGCCAGCTTCTGGTAAAGTTCCTTTTCTTCCTTGGACAGGTCCTTAGGAATGTCCACGCCGATTTCAACGTAGAGGCTTCCGCGGTCGCCACGCTTGTTCAGCGGGTACAGACCCTGCTCGCGGAGGCGCAAGATGCTACCAGCCTGAGTGCCTGCCGCAATCTTGATCTGCACTTCATCGCCTTCCAGGGTAGGAATGCGCTGGGTACCGCCAAGAACCAGACGGTGTACAGGAACCTTCACTTCGCAGTGCAGGTCATCGCCTTCGCGGGTGTAGAAGTCATCAGGCTTTTCCGTGACAACAGCAAGCAAGTCGCCGCTGGCACCGCCACGAGGACCGCAGTTACCTTCGCCACGGAGGTTCAAGTACTGGCCTTCAGAAACACCTGCCGGAATCTTGATGGAGATTTCTTCTGTTTCCTGCACACGGCCTTCGCCACGGCAAGCAGAACAGGGTTTTGCAACCACTTCGCCCATACCATTACAAGTGGGGCAGGCGCTTTCAGAAATCATCTGGAAGAAACCACCGGATGCACGGCGTACACGACCGGTACCATGACAGGTGCTACATTCAGAAACATTTTCACCACCCTTGCCGTTACATTCGGTACAAGGGGTATAACGCTTCAGGCGAACCTTCTTGGTACAACCGTCGAAGATTTCCTTAAAGCTAAGAGCAACCTTGATCTGAAGGTCGTTACCACGGGGAGGACCTGCCTTACGGGCACGGCCACCGCGACCGCCGCCAAAACCAAAGCCACCGCCAAAGATATCGCCAAACTGGCTGAAGATGTCTTCGAAACTTCCGAAGCCACCGCCACCAAATCCGCCACCGCCGAAACCGCCACCAGGTGCGTTAAAGCCAAACTGGTCGTAGTTCTTGCGCTTTTCGGGATTGGAGAGAACGTCGTAAGCTTCTGCAGCTTCCTTGAACTTTTCTTCGGCTTCCTTGTCACCCGGGTTCTTGTCCGGATGGTACTTGATGGCAAGCTTCTTATAAGCGTGCTTGATTTCGTCAGCACTTGCGTCCTTACCGACGCCTAGAACTTCGTAATAATCTCTTTTATCTGCCATAATTGCCTCGCGACTATTATACACAAAAAGGATTGCCCGGTTTCGGGCGAATCCTAAATGCTTGGCCATGGGGGAGGCGCGAGCCCCGCGCCCACGGTGACTTTAATTAGTCAACGACTTCAGCGTCAACGACTTCGGGGCCGTCGTTCTTCTTGTCGGACTTGGGCTGTTCAGAAGCGCCCGGCTGCGGACCCGGCTGAGCCTGGTTTGCACCGGCGGCCTGAGCCATGGAGCTAATCATGCCCTGGAGCTTGTCCATAGCGGCCTTGATTTCTTCCTTGGTACCGTTGTCCTTCTTGTCCTTGATTTCCTGGATAGCAGCTTCCAGCTGAGCCTTGGTGTCGGCCGGCAGCTTGTCGCCGAATTCCTTGATCTGGCCTTCAGCCTGGTAAGCCATCTGTTCGGCCTGGTTCTTGATGTCCACCAGTTCGCGCTGTTCCTTATCCTTGGCAGCGTTAGCTTCGGCATCCTTAACCATCTTGTTGATTTCGTCTTCGGAAAGGCCACTGGAGGAAGTAATCTTGATGGACTGTTCCTTACCGGTTTCCTTATCCTTAGCGGAAACGTGGACGATACCGTTAGCGTCGATGTCGAAGGTCACTTCGATCTGCGGAACGCCACGGGGCTTCTTGGGCAGGTCGGTGAGGTCGAACTTACCGAGGGTACGGTTGTCGCGAGCAAATTCACGTTCGCCCTGGAGAACATGGATGGTCACTGCCGGCTGGTTGTCTTCGGCGGTAGAGAACACCTGGCTCTTCTTGGTGGGGATAGTGGTGTTACGGTCGATGAGCTTGGTCATGACGCCACCGAGAGTTTCGATACCCAGAGAAAGCGGGGTCACGTCCAGGAGGAGCACGTCCTTCACAGCGGAGTCGCCGCTAAGAACTGCGCCCTGAACTGCAGCACCGATAGCCACAACTTCATCCGGGTTCACAGTCTTGTTGGGTTCCTTGCCGAAGTACTTCTTAACAGCTTCCTGAACGGCCGGAATACGGGTAGAACCACCAACCAGGATCACTTCATCGATTTCAGACAGGCTGAGGCCGGAGTCTGCGAGAGCCTTGCGGCAGGGTTCCATGGAACGTTCCACCAGGTGAGCGGTCAGCTGATCGAACTTTGCACGGCTGAGAGTCAGGTCCAAGTGCTTGGGGCCAGTTGCATCAGCGGTGATGAAGGGGAGGTTGATGTTGGTAGAAGTAGTAGCGGAAAGGTCAATCTTTGCCTTTTCAGCAGCGTCCTTCAAACGCTGGAGAGCCATCTTGTCCTTCTTCAGGTCGATGGAGGGATTTTCCTTCTTGAATTCGTCGTTGATCCAGTCGATGATCACTTCGTCGAAGTTGTCACCACCCAGCATGGTGTCGCCGTTGGTGGACTTCACAGAGAACATACCGTCGTCGATTTCCAGGATGGAGATATCGAAGGTACCACCACCAAGGTCATAAACGGCAACCTTTTCGCTCTTCTTGGAGTCAAGGCCGTAGGCGAGTGCAGCAGCGGTCGGTTCGTTCACGATACGGAGAACTTCGAGGCCAGCGATCTTACCAGCGTCCTTAGTAGCCTGACGCTGAGCATCGTTGAAGTATGCCGGAACAGTAATCACAGCCTGGGAAACGGTTTCGCCCAGGTAGTCTTCGGCAATCTTCTTCATGGTCTGAAGAACTGCTGCAGAAATTTCAGGAGGAGCGAACTGCTTGTCGTCGATCTGAACGCGGATAGGATCGGAACCTGCACCAACCAGATGGTAGGGCATGTTCTTTTCTACAGCGGAGCATTCGCCAGCAGAGCGGCCCATGAAACGCTTGATGGAGTAGATAGTCTTTTCGGGGTTGGTGATAGCCTGGCGCTTAGCAACGTGGCCAACCAGACGTTCGCCGTTCTTGCCGAAAGCAACGATAGACGGGGTAGTGCGGAAGCCTTCTGCGTTAGCGATCACTACCGGCTTGCCACCTTCCATAACGGAAACGCAGCTGTTAGTTGTACCGAGGTCAATACCAATAATCTTGCTCATTTTTGAGTCTCCTATTTAATATCTTGGGGCCGTTTCAATCTTATCTAGGCCATTTTTCTGTTTCGCAACTTTTAAAGCAAATCCCGTGCCAAACAGTAAATCGTTTTATTTTGAAACAAATCCTATTAAAGTTTACCAGATGAAACAATCACCTTAGCGGGCTTCAGGATCTTGTTTTTCAGCTTGTAACCCTTCATGAATACAGTCACCACGTGATTTTCCGGAACTTCTTCGGAAGGCTGCTGCATGAGTGCTTCGTGGCAATTGGGGTCAAATTCTTCACCAGTGGGATCCAGCTGTTCGAGACCAGCATCGGTCAAAACCTTGGCGAACTGATCGTGAATCATCTGCATACCCTTTTCGAAGGTGTCCAAATCCTTGGCCTTGTTTTCTGCGGCGAAAGCTCGTTCGAAATTGTCCAGAACTTCAGAAAGCTTTTCCAGGAGCTTACCGTTGGCAGTTTCGATAATATCAAGCTGTTCACGGGCGCTACGGCGACGGAAATTGTCGAATTCAGCCATCAAACGCAGGTTACGGTCGTTGGCGGCAGCCAGTTCAGCCTTCAGGACATCTTCGGCAGATTCGGTGGATTCGGGAGCGGGTTCAGCCTGATCTGCGGTAGCAGAAGCATCTACAGCAGCGTCAGCGGGGGAGTCCTGGGCAGCCTCGGCCTGTTCAGCCTTGGCAGCTTCCTTCATTACGTTCTCCAGATCCTGTTCAAACTTTGCGCGTTCTTCGGCGGTGGGTTCCTGCAAATTTTCGTCAGCCATTTAATAATTCCTTGTGTATTTATCGGGTCAAAGCCCCATTTTGTTAATTTTCGCCGTTTATTTCGCAAAAAACGTGCCAATTCCAAAATCCCAGGAATGTGTTTCAATTTGAACAACCCGGGAAAATAGGTCATTTTGCAAACAGAAGTTGCATTTTTGTTCATTTTGCAACCCATAGTTATCAAAGATCGTCCTGAAACGAAAAAAGTGCGTATGGGATTCTACATTTCCATACGCACCGGCGAACGTCGGTTTTTGCTATATAAATCGATAGCAACTTTCAGTAAGGAACCTCGTCGGACGCGGCGGGGTTCTTTTCTCACTAGAAATTAATTTTAAAAGACTTTCCAGCAGAAGTTCGAATGAGGTAAATCCCGTTGTGGAATCCTGCGTTTTTCAATTCCGTCTTAAGATCCGTTATGGAAATTTCACCATTCTGGCGGATTACACCCAGCTGATGCCCCATCAGGTCAAAAACCTTGTATTCAACACTATTATTAGAGAATACAATCGCATTTTTCCCAGGGAACCGAACTTCAATATTCGTCTTGATGGAGTCTATAGGCTCGTCAACAACATTTCGCATTTCCAGGGCACTCTTTTCGCTTTCACCAAAGACAATCCAGTCCAGGTTCACGTAATCGCTGGTGACCAGAACCTTAAAGACATGCTCGCCCTTGGTCAGTTTTTCAGAGGTTTTCCCCTTTACGGTTGCATAAGTATCCCAGTCGCCAGTTCCCGTTAGGGCAATTTCATCCGTAATCTGCTTGCCATCCATAAAGAGCAGCACGCTGCCATTATCCATGCCTGTGGCATAGGAAAGCTCGTAGGGGAGGATACCTTCTGCCTGAACGTCAACGGTATATTCCAGCCATTCGCCCTTCTTGGTGTAGCCCACAGCATAGCCGTCGCCGTTGGCGTCCTTCATGGCTACGATGTCCACGCGGTCTTCGCGGTATTCGCCACCCTGGTTTTCTACGTCCATGTCGTAGTAGGCCTTGCTGGAGCCGCCTACGTCATAATTCTCGAAGTCGATGAAGTTCTTTGCGCCTTCGACCTTTGCGCCCACAACAGGCAGGCTGCACTTGGCTTCGGGATTGGTAAGCAATTCCTTGCAGAATGGGCCTTGGGGAACGGCAGTTGCGCTGTTTTCAAATTCCCAGTAGTCAGCCTCGAAATCGCCGGCGAATACAAAGAATACATCGTGCAATCCCACTGCACCAGAAGCAGGAACCGTCACCAGACCATCTGCGGTAAATTCTGCCTTGGCAATGATTTCACCATCAACCTTATCTAAGCGGACAGTCACAGAAGAAGCCTTCTTTACAGACAGAACGGATGCGGAGAATGTTTCCGCGCCAGCGTCACCAAAATCTACGCCACTAATCTTGGTATACTTTCCGTCGCCAATCTTTGTAAGGATTGTATTGCCCGGCGTACTGCCCTTGCGGACCTTCACATCTTCGCCCCAGGACATGGTTTCTGCCTCGATGCGCTTGTAAGGGTCAAAATCCTCCAGCTGGGCCACGCCATTATCCGGCCACCAGTCAATTTTCTGGATGGTACCGTCTGCATTGTAAGTCATTTCGGATACACCAACGGAGCGACGTTCCTTATGCTCAAATTTCAGGCCCATCTTGTTAGATTTCATGCGCCAAAGTTCATAATGATGGCCAAAAACGTAAGAATGGCCCTTATAATCCACAATACCCGGGTGGTTTCCGTTACTGCGGGAAGAATGGGGCATCACATCGCCCTTGTAAGTCCAAGGACCCGTGGGGGAGTCGCTCATGGCGTAACCGATACCTTCGGCACAGCATGTGGAGGCAAAAGACATATAGTAATGGCTTCCACGCTTGTAGAACCAGGGGCCTTCCTGGTAATCCTTGATCTTGGGGTGCGTTACGATGGAACCACTGGTACTGATCATATCTTCATTCAGCTTGATCATGTACAAATCCGGATTTCCCCAATACATATAGGCCTGGCCGTCATCATCAATCCAAACGGTCGGGTCAATATCGTTCCAGTGCTCACGCTGCCAGACCAGAGCCTTATTCAGAGGATCCGTAAAAGGACCATAGGGGTTGTCAGCCACCAGAACGGATATTCCGTTTCCGTGAATAGGAACGTACATGTACCATTTTCCGTTGCGAAATACCACCTGTTCGGCCCAGGCTCCGTTGGTTCTTGTACTCCACTTGATGTCCGTCAAGCCAGCGACGGCACCATGGCTTGTCCAGTTCACCATATCCGTGGACGTGTGAAGAAGCCAGTCATACATGACGAACCCGTCCGCATCGTCTTCGTCATGGGTCGTGTACAGGTAGATTGTATCGCCATGTACAACGGGCGCAGGGTCTGCCGTATAGTTCGTGGTAATGATAGGCATCTGCGCAAAAGCGGCGCATGCCAAAACAGAAGAAATCGTTACGATTTTTCCAAACATCTTTATGTCTCCATACTAAATTTTTTATAAAGATATTTTGCGTATCACACAATATTACAGGTCGCAATGCAGAAGGTTTTGCAAAAATTTCAAACACGGAAAACAGTGCAAGATTTTATTTCTAGACTTTAGTTTACATAATCCGCATTATCGGCAGTCTTGCGTTTATAAAAAAAAGGGGAGTCAGTTAAGGCTTATTTATTTCTTAATCTTATATCCAGTGACTTGTTTTTTCTATAAGATTTCTAAATTTGCCGTACTAAATCCCATTTTTAAGGAGTCTATATGGGCGGCTTTTGTGGCGTTATTTCCAAGAAGGATTGCGTAACCGATCTTTTCTTCGGAACCGACTATCATTCTCACCTGGGCACTCACCGCGGCGGTATGGCTGTTCTGAAGGCCGATGGCAATTTCCATCGTTCCATTCACAACATCCAGAACACTCCGTTCCGCAGCAAGTTCGAACACGACCTGGCAACTTTCGCCGGCAACGTGGGCCTGGGAGTCATTTCTGATACTGATCCGCAGCCGCTGGTGATGACCTGCAAGCTGGGCACTTTCGCCCTGGTGACCGTGGGCCTCATCTCCAACATCGAAGACTTGAAGAACGAACTGTTCCAGAACAACTGCATGCAGCTGCAGTATTCTACCACCAGCGGTATGGTTGGTCCTACCGAAGTGGTTTCCGCTTTAATCGCCACCCAGAATTCCATCGTGGAAGGCTTGAACTACGTTCAGCAGAAGATCAAGGGTAGCTGCTCTGTTCTCGTCATGGACAGCACCGGCAAGTTCTACGCCTCCCGCGACAAGTGGGGCCGTACTCCTATCGTGATCGGCCAGAAGGATGGCGCCATGATCGCCGTTCAGGAAAGCTGCGCTCTCCCCAACCTGGGCTACAACCACGTTCGTGACCTGGGTCCCGGCGAAATCGCTGAACTGACCCCGGATGGAATCAACACTCTGGTTGAACCGGGCAAGAAGATGGCAATCTGCTCCTTCCTGTGGGTTTACTACGGCTATCCGGCATCTGCCTACGAAGGCCGCAATGTGGAAATGACCCGCTACCGCTGCGGTTCCGCACTTGCAAAGCGCACCCCCACAGAAGCCGACGCTGCTTGCGGTATCCCCGACTCCGGTACCTCTCATGCTCTCGGCTACGCTCACGAAGCAGGCATCAAGTTCGCACGTCCGTTTGTGAAGTACACTCCGACCTGGGCACGCTCCTTTATGCCTCAGGACCAGCGTCAGCGTGAACACGTTGCATCCATGAAGCTCATTCCTATTCCGGGCCTCATCGACAACAAGCGCCTGGTATTCTGCGACGACTCCATTGTCCGCGGTACACAGCTGGGTAAGCAGGCTGAAAAGCTCTACTCTATGGGCTGTAAGGAAACCCATATGCGTATTGCCTGCCCTCCCCTGGTCTATCCCTGTAAGTTCATCAACTTCTCCCGTTCCAAGAGCGTGTACGACCTGATCACTCGTCGTTACATTCGCGAAAAGGAAGGCGAAAATGCAGATCTGGACAAGTATACCAATCCGGATTCCCCGGAATACAAGGAAATGGTGGACTACATCCGTCGCAACCTGAACCTGACTACTCTGGCATTCCAGCGCATCGACGACTTGATCCAGGCCATCGGTCTTCCGGAAGATCAGCTGTGCACTTTCTGCTGGACCGGTAAGGACTACGCAGAAACCGGCGATTGCTATCATTGCCCCTGCCACGCTGAAGAAGACAAGAAGTAGGCTTCGACAAGCTCAGCCACCTTCGGCGTTTTCGCCCCTCGGCTATGCTCGAGGATCTTGATTTCAAGACACAAAAAAATCTAGCCCTTTTTTAGGCTGGATTTTTTGTTACTGGAAATTTTTATATTTGCAGTTTGGATAAAACTTACGATATAAGATATACCATGAGTATTGATCGTTCTGTATTAAAAAAGACATACATGAAGTTCGCAGGAGTTGCACTGCTGGCAATTTTTGCTGCAAGCCTCTGCAGCTGTGCAGTAGTCCGCAAGCTTTCTGCTGCGGATATTATTCAGCATACTAAGCTGGATTTCCAGGGTGTGGCCCTGGATTCTGTCATGATTTATCCCAATCTATTCCCCAAGAGTAACGGCTTCCTCCCCGACCCGAAGGTTCTTGAATTCGTGAAGAATCTGACCCAGGGCCTCATTGATCAAGAGATTGGCCGCGTGTTCCTGACCGCTACCCTTTCTGCCCAGAGCACCCATAAGGACACCTTGTGGATCAAGGACCTGAAAGCGGTCATGAAGTTGGATACCATCGCTACCCTCCCGGTAGATCTGAAGGATTCCGTGCTGTTAGTTCCGGGCCAGAATCAAATTCAAGTCCAGGCCATCATGCCTATTGACGGAAGTCTATTCCACCTGATGAAAGTGGACACCTTGTACTTTACAGGAAAGCTGGATGTTTCCCTCCAGAGTGGCGGAGAGATTGTTCCGCTAGAATTTTCCATGAGCCGTTTTGTTTCTGAAGAAGAAAAGAAGAATCTGAAGGAACAGGCCATGAAGTATATTGTCGATACTGTCGTAAACCGCTGGCTGGGTCAATTCAAGAAGTCCTAGAGTCACGAAATAGTTTGTAAGTAAAAGGATCGTATGAGTCGCTTTTTTGTTCCTGAAAATTTTAACGTCGATGACGTCAAGCAAGTAGAATCATTGTTCAGCCAGCTGTTGGAAGAACAGATCGAGAACTCCCCCGCCGCCCTTCGAGCCTGGATTATGAAGTGGAGCGAACTGGGTTCTGTTCTTAGCGAAATTTCCTGCCGCCGCTATGTGGCCATGACTTGCAATACTGCAGACGAAGAAGCCGCAAAGGCCTACGAATCCTTCGTCGAAAATGTGGATCCCATTACCAGCGAATACGACGACAAACTGAACAAGAAGTTGATGGCACATCCCGCAAAGGATTTGCTGAAGGACGAATTCGGCGTGTGGTTCAAGAGCATCCAGGTATCCCTGGACCTGTTCAGCCCCGAAAACATTCCGCTGGAAACGGAAGAAGTAAAGGCCATCCAGGCTTACCAGAAAATCACCGGCGGCATGAGCGTGGAATTTGACGGTAAGGTTCAGACCCTGCAGCAGTTGGGCGCCTACCTAGAACGTACGGACCGTGACCTTCGTGAAAAGGCATGGCGCGTCACCTGGGAACGCCGCATGCAGGATAAGGAAGCTCTGGACAAGTCTTTCGATGAACTGTTCGCCATCCGAAACAAGATTGCGAAGAACGCTCACTGCAAGGATTACATCGATTTCATCTACATGGCAAAGCGTCGTGACTACACGCCCAAGCATTGCAAGGATTTCCACGAAAGTGTGGAGAAGCTGGTACTCCCGCTGCTGAAGGAAATTTACAAGAAGCGCGCCGCCAAGATGGGCCTTGCAGCACTTCGTCCTTGGGACTTGAGCGTCGACCCGCTGAACCGCGCCCCCCTCACCCCCTATCAGTCTGGTGACGAACTGATCGAGAAGGTGGACCAGATTTTTGAAAGCATTCACCCGCAGGCAGGCAAGTGGGCCCGCCAGATGCAGGCACAGAAACTGATCGATCCGGATTCCCGCCTGGGTAAGGCTCCCGGCGGCTACCAGATTGGTTTTGACGAATCCAGCCTCCCCTTCATTTTCATGAATTCCGCCAAGACGGACCGCGACATCTATACGCTGCTCCACGAGTCCGGACATTCTTTCCACCAGTTTGCTTTGGCTAACCAGCCCATCCTGGCTTATCGCGATGTTCCCTCGGAATTTGCGGAAGTGGCCAGCATGAGCATGGAACTGATTGGCATGTCCAACTTGAAGCCATTCTACGGCGACAATGCTGAAAACCTTGCTCGCAGCGCCAGCAACGAGCTGGAAGACGTGATCTGGTTGTTCCCCTGGGTGGCTAGCATCGACAGCTTCCAGCATGAACTTTACAGCCGTCCCAACCACACCGCAGCAGACCGAGAAAAGATCTGGACCGGCATTATGGACCGCTATGACGCCGGGGTGGACTATTCCGGACTTGAAGTGTACCGCAATAATATGTGGCAGAAGCAGCTTCACCTGTTTGAATGCCCCTTCTACTATATTGAATACGGTATTGCCCAGCTGGGAGCGCTCCAGGTATGGGCAAACTTCAAGAAGGATCCCGAAAAGGCCATAAACGACCTGTTCAAGGCAGAAAGTTTGGGCTACAGCGTGTCTGTTCCGGAGATGTTCAAGGCTGCAAACATCAATTTTGACTTTACTGCCAAGACTATCGAGCCCTTGATGCAGACCGTCTGGGACGAATTAAGCAAGTATTAAGGGTTTTGCACTGCAATTTTTGATAAAAGTTAAGTTTTTTCAAAAAAAAATGCAGAAAAAAGCCCCATATCCCTTGACAAGCGTCAATTATAATTATATATTTGGCGCACATCCTTGGAGGGATGGCCGAGTGGTTGAAGGCGCACGCTTGGAAAGCGTGTTTACCTCGCGGTAACGAGGGTTCGAATCCCTCTCCCTCTTCTAAAAAATTTCTGAGATGTTTTTCAAGAACATTTCAGAAATTTTTTGTAGGATAAGTTTCGAAACAAAAAACCTAACTTGAGGTACTAAGATGGCTGACGATCAGAGAGTTTATCTTGACGATATTTACGCAAGTGAAGAATGTCAGGGTTCTGTCTTCCGCGCTGTTGTTATGATGGCACAGGAAGCTCGCTTCATCAACAAGCAGGCAGGCCAGGGTTACATTCAGTTGACCAAGAAGCCCACCACCATCGCTATGTACAAGTTCAAGGAAGGCAAGCTCTCCATTTCCGACAAGAAGGCTAACGACTTCGCTAACGTTGAAGAAGTTGCTGAAGAACGCGAAATGACAGCAGAAAACGCTCAGCAGGTTACTGCAGCAGCCGACGACGCCTTTGGTGAAGTCTAAGAGCGAAGTTTAAGAGCTGAAACTCCTACAAAAAACAGTTTAAGAAAGGCGGTCTTCGGATCGCCTTTCTTATTTTACGTTCTTTATTTATCGCAGAACTAGACCGCCTTCGGACTCAATCCCCTATAAATAAGGAAAAGCCGCCGGAGTAGCAGGTCCGACGGCTTTCTTTTGTTCTGTGATTGTGAAATTCTCGAGGTGCGCCATGGGGGGCTTAGGTTCACTATAGGGAGAATTACTTTGCTGCAGCTTCCTTCAGATGATATGCTTCCGGATAAGCGCTAGCAGCGCAACCGTCGCAAAGCATGCGAAGGCGGGTTTCACCCATGTTGGATACGCGAACGTGAGTCCCGCAATGAGAGCAACGAGCCAGGTAAACCAGAGTGCGGCTCTGAGTTGCAGGTGCGACACTAGCGACTTCTCCCTTACGGAGAACTACGTTACGGAAGCACATTTCGCCATCATTGTTGGTGAAGACTTCACGAATGATGACGCAGTCAAAGCTACGGCCCTTGCGATTCTTGATTCGAGCTTCGAAGCGATCTCCTTCAGCAGCGTTCCTGAAATCGTTCCAATCGTTGACATGACGATACAGGTCAGTAACATAGTGCCACTGGACTTCGGATTC
This sequence comes from Fibrobacter sp. UWEL, assembly GCF_900142535.1. Lineage (NCBI taxonomy): Bacteria > Pseudomonadati > Fibrobacterota > Fibrobacteria > Fibrobacterales > Fibrobacteraceae > Fibrobacter > Fibrobacter sp. UWEL. The sequence continues at coordinate 41,216 of NZ_FRBE01000014.1, read as the reverse complement.
GGCGAACCCGAACATACGGCAGAAACGCTTGTTTCCGCTAATGAGACGACCCTGAGCGTTCACCTCGAAAGAGGCTAACTCCACAGTGTTCATTTCGATGGTATTCATAGTGCACCTCCCTTGAGATTGTACCTGTACAGTACATCAGCTGAAGTTATTGCTTTTTTACCCAATCGCACATCATCCAGCATGAGATTCAAGCTTTCTTTTCCGAAGAAAATCGGCTCATCCGACCCCCCTAGCAGCTTAATTTGAGTCTCCTTTTCAGCTACTAGATTTCCGTTTTCATACATCCTTATCATTCCGGCATCATAGACCACCACAAGGTGGAACCAGGAACCAAATTCAACGTTCTTGTTGGACACGGCTGCATTTTCACAAGACAGACTGTCGCCTGATCCATCTGCCAGGAAGAATGCAAGTCGAGCATCCTCGACGCCGCAGCCACCTTCCACAAGGGCGAGACTGAATACATCGTGATCACCGTCAGCGCCAAATCCCAGCTTGCCCATAATATTCTTACGATAGCTAGAGCCAGACTCTGCAGAATCCAGATGGAGCAGAAGTTCTATGGTGAACTGTTCTGCACTATCCAGAGCGCCATTGTCATTTTCTACCACACCGAACTGTTCTGCACCGCGGAGAGACAGAGCCTTGTCTAGCACTCCATCCACCAACTGGGCGTTCCCATAAAGCAAAATGCCATCTGCATTGCCGCGGGCATCGCGAAGAGTGCGCTGGGTTCCATTTACAGTCTCGTAGTCCATGGACCACCAGCTGAACAGGCCGTATTCCGTAGACAAAGGCAGCTGAATCACATTCTTACTACCGGCATCTTCCGTAGAACCGAAATTATAGCTGACGGAATCGCCATCATCTACAAACAGGTTTTCGTCGCTTGTGGGCAGCGGGCCGGAAAGGATTGCATCATCCGTCGTCGCATCCAACAGGTAAGCCGCATTCACATAGCGCATGGGATCCGGAGATCCCACCAGCACGGCGTAAGATCCGACGGGGATACTCTTAAACTCGAATGCCCCCGAAGAATCAGCTTCGGCAGACCAGGATGTACCTGGCAGGTAGACCACAACGCCCTTTGCCATCAGACTGGAATCCAAAACCACACGACCCTTCACGGAAGTAACTTCCGACATTTCCAGAGAGAGACTTTCAATCTTCTTTCCAGAATAGCGAACCGTCTTATAAAGAGCCTGCGATTCAGATTCTGCAGAAATGCCGTAAATACCCTGTCTGGACAGCGGGAGAGTAAACTTGCCGGAAGCATCCGTTGTATCGGTGTAGACCAAGGTATCCACGTACATATGACGAGCAACGACAGGAACACCAGCAACAGAATTACCCTTGGTATCCAGAAGAATACCAGCAAGAGAATTCGTCTCTTCGCTAACGCCGCCAGCCAAATCCGTAGAGCAAGCCACAAAGCCAACTGCGGAAGAGGCCACGATCAAACTCAAAATTTGATACCACTTAAACATCGTCATCCTCCTGACCAAAGGTCTTTGTAAGAGGGAACAACTGCATGTTCAAGCGATATACGCGCTGTTCACCAGCGGATTCCACAGCAATAGCGGTAATACGACGGCGAAAATCAGCAATTTCCTTAACGATTTTCTGGTAGGCGGATTCGGAAATGCCCATGGTCAAACCAGAAATATCGCGTTCGTTCAGGGGAACCTGATCCAGAGCCTTCACGGCAAGCTCGCCCATCTGGCGATGCATCTGACGAATCGCCATGGAAGCCACATTCAGATCACCACTGGAGATGGACTTTGCATCCTGTTCGTAGGAGCCATCTTCATTCTTCTTCAGCAAGCCGGTCTTTTCAAGCAACTTCAGGGATTTCTTCACCTGAGGAACATCCGCATCAAAAATGCACTGGCCAGCAAGCTTTGCTGCAGTAGGAGCCTTGCTAGCGGGAGCCAGTTCGCGAATGACCGGATTCAACCAGTTTTCGAAATAATCGTACTGTTCCTCACCAACCAGAGTCACGGAATTTTCCCTGGCCAGCTTACGCATTTCTGCGAAGAAAACTTTTTGCTTGTCCAGATTCTTTTCCTGGTTAAAGGAAACCAGAAGACGGAAATATTGCAGATCCACACCTACAAGACCCATGGCGGAAGCAACGCGTTCTACGCCCACTTCACTCAGGTTGGACTTTCCGTCACAGACAAGCTTTAAGAAAACCGGGGAGGAATAGCCTGCATCGCGGGCAAAATCACGCCATGTAAAGCCGGAACGATCCTTCCGTTCCGCATAGTAGTCGCGGATGTACAGGCGAAAATTATTGTATTCCAACACGTTTTTCATATGATACAAATATACATCTAAAATTTATCATAGTCAATAGGCTATGATACAAATTTTAGATTTTTTATCATTTTTAGCCATTTTCCCCTATGATACAAGCATTTTTAGCACAATTTCAAGATACAGAAATACAAAAAAGCATGATATATGTCATATAATCCATATAGGATACGACCCCGAAGGATCTATAAGCAAGTAAAAAAAAGACCCCGGACGAACCGGAGTCTTAAAAAATTCTTTGATGGTTTAGTTCTGGATTACAAATCCTTCACCACCAGGATGCCTCCCAGCTCCATCTTAGGATACTGGCGCATGCCTTCCCCACCTTTACCCTTGTCCAAAACCTCAAGGAGATCGCCAGACTTGGAATACAAGTGAAGTTCCCAGGGACCGTTAGGAGCGTTGAAGTAACCGGAGTTCTTCTGCACGTTGCGCTGGAAGGTTCTGTTCAAACGATCCGCCACACTGCGGGCTTTCACCAGGGAAATGTCAGAGAGAGTCCAGGAAATGGGAACGCCACCCATGTCGAAAATCAACAGAGCTTCCGGGTCGGTTTCTTCCTTCATAGTAAACTTCCAGCTGAAGTTCTGCCAGCTGGTGGACAAGTCCAGAATACGACCATTTGCGTAAGGCGTATAGTTATCGGAATCCTTCTTGATATTCACATTCAAGGTACGAGGCTTATCCGCCTTGGCACGCATGCTAAAGACATAGGTCACGCCATTACGGAGATCCAGCTTTTGCTTGAATTGCAAGTTCCAAGATTCCTTGCCCCCATTCTTGATTTCGAATCGGGCTATACCGCCTTCGGTCTTGACGTTAGCCTTACCACCCCAGAAGTCCACCATCCAGCCGGAAAGAGGTTCCTCTGCAGAGAAGTCTCCGTTCTTGATCAAGTTGGAAACCGGAATCTGAGATTCAGTAACGTAATCCTTGTTCTGGATGAAATTGGGAATAACACTGGTATTTTGAATCCCGTTGGGGCTATCCAGGCAGATTTCCTTACCCCAGGGAACCAGAGTATTGACGGAACCATGGACGGTCATATCCATTTCAGGACTATCAAAGTTACCAGGGCCCCAACTCCAGGCCATCCAGCCAATATTCAAACGTTCCGCTTCGGCCATGATCAGCTTGTAGGGAATGTCCTTGGCACCACCGACGGCAACAGGAGCAAATTCACCAACAACCAGAGGGAGCTTCTTATCCACGGAAGCCTTGAGAACGCCCTTCACACGATCTTCCACAGTCGCATAACCCGTTGCTTCTGCATTATGAAGTTCGGAAGGCCACCACATGTGAATAGAGAACAGCAGGTTGTGTTCAGGATCAGCCTGAATCAGGCGCGGGCCCACTTCCATAATATTCTTTTCGCTCTGGCCCCACATATCGGCATCAATCATGATGGGAACGCGGATACCAGCGGCACGCATCTTGGTCACAATCAGATTGTAGGCAAAGAAGAATTCCTCGGGATCCTGTACCTTGGCACCCGGTTCATTACCTACGTTGATAATCAAATACTGCTGATGATTGTTAATCATCTGCAAGGTTTCTTCACGAAGCCAGAAAGAAAGTGCATCCGGCAGTTTATCCCAGTTACCGGTCGTATCGTGAATCTCGGGAATGGGAATCATGCCGTTTGAAATGCAAAGGCTGATAATATTGTCCAGATCGCTCACACGACCACGGGTATTCCAGACGATTCGAACACAGTTTGCGCCTGTCTTTGCAATTTCGGGAATAGTCTTACCTTCGCGGTCCGTCCAGATGAACATATGGTTCACGCCGCGAAGAACAGTCTGCTCGTTATCCTTACTATACAGAAAACGGTCTTGTACAAAAAAGCCAGGTTTGACCGATGTCATGTTCATATAAAGATTTTCTCCATTTATTCAAAAATAAAGATAACACAATTTACGGCTAATTTACGGCTTTTTTCTCAAGAAATCAAAAAATGTGGAGACAGTTCATCAACGAGATCCACAATGAAGCGCCACCTGCCTAGCGGAATTCGCCTTAGCCACCTCCGAGGGCAGCAAAAGCGATTTTTCAGACCGGGAAAAGCCTGGATTCACCCAGTCGGATTCCTGCCAGGAAATGGGAGAAGACTCCCTCTCGGGCAAATGTTTCCAGTAGCGAACCGGCAAACACCTGCGAAGAAGTTTTGGATTTTCACGTTCCTTAATGGAAATTGCCTTATAGAAATCCTTCCACATCTGGGTCATTACATCGGGAGGCAACCCTGCGGTAACCTGCTTGATATCAGGGACAGAAACTTCCATCACCCCTACCCCATCATAATAAATCCCGTAATTACGCTTGGAATCGTAAATAGCCCAACGCTCATTGGCAAAACGGCTGCGGAAATGGCTGGTCAGGTAGGTCACAATATCGTACTTAGGTTCAATTTCCGAGAAGTACGTTCCATCTTCCAGCTTTGTAAAACGAACCATGCCTCGCATATCCCCCGCTTCTCGACGGACAGAACGTGCGATCATGTACAGAGGTAACATTTCCTCGGAGGTAGCGTTTTTCCCGTAGTTGGGATCCACGCCGGAAAACAACTTCCGGAGGAAAGCAAGCATTTTCATCTCCACGCCGGGCTCCTCCGAACGAAAAACCGTATCCAGCAGGTAAAGAACGTCCTGACTGGCAGCATTGACGATTGCCCGCTTTAAACGTCGGGCGGAGTCCGGATTGGTTTCCACCCAGAAAGGCTGCATGAACATATCTTCGGAAGCGCCTTCCACGCGATCTGGGGTAATGGCCCCTACGGAAAGACGCTGACGGTAGATTTCAAAAACCACACTGAGGAAGCCATCAAAAGTTGAATCATACAGAATGGAGAGCATAGAGAGACTAGTTATGAATTATGAATTATGAATTATGAATTATGAGTTATGAGATACGAATTATGAGGTATGAGTTATGAGATACGAGTTATGAGGTATGAGTTATGAGGTATGAGTTATGAGGTATGAGTTATGATTTTTTTATGCTGTTAATAGGGCGGGTTTTGTATCTAGCACATCCAGAAAGTTAAGTTGCTGAGGTTTCGTTTGCTGGATTAGCAGGGGGCGGATCATTTCGGGATAAAGCCTGCGGAGGCTGGCGGGAGTATCCGGATGGTAGATGAAGTATTTTGCACGCTTCAGGACCACCCCCATCTTCTTGAGGCTTTCAAGACGAATCTTGCCATAACGACGACCAGAAGCAATGAGTTTCGCCGAACGGACTCCAATACCGGGGACACGTAACAACATTTCGTAGTCAGCCGTCTGGATATCGATGGGGAAAAACTCCGGATGGCGCAGTGCCCACCCGATTTTCGGATCCAATTCCAAATCTAGATTGGGATGCTGTTCGTCCAAAATTTCGTTATACTGGAAATTATAAAAACGCATCAACCAGTCGGCCTGATACAGCCTATGTTCACGAACCAGAGGGGGCTTTGTGGTAATAACAGGCAGACGCTTATCCGCATTGATGGGCACATATCCGGAAAAATAGACGCGTTTCATCTGCTGTTGCTTGTAGAACCCATTGGACAAGGTCAATATCTGAAAATCCGTCTCTCCGGAGGCACCTACGATCATCTGAGTGCTCTGCCCCGCAGGCAAGAACCTTGGGGTGTATCTTGAGAAATTACCACCGGCATTGTATTCTAGCTTGCGCTCCGCCAGATAGTTCATTGGCTTGTAGATACTGGCGTGATTCTTTTCGGGAGCCAGATACTGGAGGGACTGATCGGAAGGAATCTCGATGTTCACGCTACTGCGGTCGGCGTAAAGCCCCGCCTCGTGCAGCAAGCTGGGAGATGCACCAGGAATCGCCTTCAGATGGATGTAGCCCCCAAATTTATGCACCGTCCGGAGTTCTTTTGCCACCTTCACCAGCATTTCCATAGTGGCATCGGGACTCCCCACCACTGCAGAACTCAAAAAGAGCCCCTCGATATAATTCCTGCGATAAAACTCCAGAGTAAGATTTATCAGTTCTTTAGGAGTAAATGTGGCCCGAGGGATATCGTTACTGCGGCGATTGACGCAATAGGCGCAATCATACTTGCAGGCATTACTCATCAAGACCTTTAGAAGGGAAATGCATCTGCCATCAGCAGCCCAGGTATGGCACACCCCTGCTTGACAACCATTCCCCATCCCACCCTTGGGAGTGGAACGGTTGGATCCGCTAGAGGAACAGGATACGTCATACTTTGCAGCGTCCGCTAAAATATTCAGTTTTTCCCTAACATCCATAAAACAACCCACTGATTAATAAAATTCGTGCCTTTTATTTCACTTGCTTATTTGTACACCATAATATAAATATAAGTGCACATAAAAGCAAGTATTCCCTTTATGTTTTTTCATTCTCACTGAATCTTGCATTGTGAGTTTTTTATATCATATATTTTCAGGCCAGTCCTATAAAAAACGGTTATGAATGCTTAAATTTGAAATCATGTTAGAGAGAACGAAGAAACAAGAATTGACAAGCCGTCAACTCGAAATTCTAGACCTATTACGAAAAGGTCTTACCAACGGCGAAATCTGCCGTGCTCTCAACATATCCGAAAATACGGTTAAGGTCCATCTCGCCAACATCTATAAGATCATGGATGTCACAAACCGAACGGAAGCCGCATCCTTTGCATCAAGTTTATTCAAGGCACCTGTAAAAAAACAGGAAGTGACCATCGTTATCGGTCATAATGACGACATAAAGAATTCGCCCCTGGCCCATAGCCTTTTCCTCTCCATTATCGAGGCTCTTTATGGCTATCGTCTGTTCCAGATCAAGATCTGCCAGATGAACGAGGTAACCGATGACTGCGTCTATCAAATCAAGCTGTCGGCCCCACAGGAAGAGAAACAGGCCTTATTCATTTCCTTATACCAGGCAGATAATTCCGCATTGCTCTGGTCCAACCTTCAGCGAATAGAGAATAGCGACCAGATAAAACTATTATCTGCTCAAATTGTCATTCGACTGTACCGGGAAATGATGCTATCCGCCACCAGCGTATACGAAGCTAACCCCGATTCCACTCCTGCTTGGTGGTATGCCTGTAGCTACGCGTCCATCAAATACGAGAATCGCATCCGAAAAGATTTTGAAGCCAGCCAGAATACACTGCAAGAGATCCTGAAAACAGAAGGAAACAAGGACTTTATCTCCTGTACCCTGGCCTCGGGTTATTACATGGCTATTGCAGAACATTGGATTGATGGTGAGGAATATACCAGAAAAATAGGTGAAATTGCCTGTAACACCATGCGCGATACGCCCAATTCCACCAATTCCATGTTTACCATGGCCCTCTACAACATCCTTATCGGGAACAAGAACGAGGCCATCACCTATTTCGAAGCAATCTTGGAAATTAACCCCCTCTGCATCATAACCAGAAGGTTGCTGGCCCAGATATACATGCTCCTGGATCGTCAGGATGAGGCTCTTAAGCATTTGGAAATATACGATCAGTTTGTACCTGGCGCATTTCAGCAGCCATTCCATTTCGTAGCAAAAGGTCTAGTCTACCTCATGCTAGGAAGATACGACGAATGCGAGCAGATTTCAAACCAGGTGCTTATGTTCCATCCGGAAATCCCTTTTGCAAGACTTTTCCTCATCGCATGCAATAACAAGAAGGGAAATCAGGAAGAAAGCAAGAAGCAAATTGAATTGTTCTTCCAGTATCACGCCAACTTTTCCCAGCAAGACCTGGAACGATTCATCGTTGGCATCTCCCCTACCCAGAGGAACTTCCTTATGGGATTGGTGAGCAATCTTTTTCATAAATAAACCCATACAGAGACCGTTTAGTACTAAACCATAACCCAATTGGGCTATGGTTAATAAATGTTTAACTTCCTATTTTTTAGTCATAAGGTTAGGTTGGTTCCTTGAACTTTGTTTAGGAATTCCTTGGTAGTTAGGAGGAAAGGGGAGCGTCTTTTTTTGAAAAGACGCTCTTTCTTTTACCCCGCACAAATTCATTTGATACAGTTATTCCACCATACTATTTCAAAACATTGTGGAGAATGCAAAAGGGATGTAATTTATTACTGGTGTACGAGAAAGGAGTACAAATGGATCTCAAAAAAACACTGGCATTTCTTGCAGTGGCAACAGTATCAGTTATGGCACAAAATAAAGCATACTCTGGCGCAGAACTCTACTCTAATGAAGAATGGATGTACGGCAAATACGAAGCCCGCATGATGATGGGTGCAACTTCCGGTACAGTCAGCTCCATGTTCCTCTATGCCAATGGCTCCGAAATTAAGGATGGCCGTCCCTGGGTGGAAGTGGATATTGAAGTCCTGGGCAAGAACCCGGGCAGCTTCCAGTCCAATATCATTACGGGTACGGCTACTCAGCAGATTACAAGTGAAAAGCACCATACAGTAAGCCCCGCCGCAACCGCAGCATTCCATACCTACGGTCTGGAATGGACTCCCAATTATGTGAGATGGACTTTGGACGGTGTTGAAGTTCGCAAAACTGAAGGTGGTCAGGTTTCCAACTTGACTAAGGCACAGGGCCTCCGATTCAACCTATGGTCCTCTGAATCCGTGGACTGGGTTGGCGCATTCGACGACAACAAGCTTCCTATTTTCCAGTTCATCAACTGGGTCAAGAGATATAAGTACACTCCTGGCCAGGGTCCCGATGGTTCAGATTTCACTCTGGATTGGACCGACGATTTCGACACCTTCAATTCCCAGCGTTGGAGCAAGGGCGACTGGACCTTTGATGGCAACCGTGTGGACCTCACCGACAAGAACATTTACTCCAAGGAAGGCATGCTGATTCTCGCCCTCACCAAGAAGGGTCAGGAAATGTTTAACGGCCAGGTTCCCAAGGACAACGAACCCTCCCCCGTTGCAAGTTCCAGCAGTCAAGCACAGCCTAAGTCTTCCAGCAGCGCTCAGCAGGTGAAGTCTTCCAGTAGTCAGGCACAGAACCCCTGGCAGCAGCCTGTTTCCTCTTCTTCCGTTGCAAATCCCTGGCAGCAACCCGTTTCCTCCTCCGCAACCGTAAATCCCTGGCAGCCGCAGGTCAGCTCCAGCAGCCAGCAGCAGGTTATCCCGGACGGAATCAAGAATTTGAAGGAAGTTCATATGAACAAGAAGAGCCGCGGCACCTTTAACGCTAAGGGTGAACGTGTAAATAAGGCTGGTGCAGCCCGTTACCGCGTGGACTTCGACCTCTAAAAAGACTCCAACCCCAAACAACCCAACCTGTGCGACGCAAGCCGCACAGGTTTTTTATACCCTAGAAAAGCTTTTTTATTATCTTAAAGCATGTGAAAGAAAGAATTATAAAAGCGTTGCTAAGTTCCGAACATAACGACGGGGACCGTCTCCCCTCCGTTCGCACCCTCATGAATACGTACGGAGTATCTTCCGGTACGGTCCAGGCAGCGTTAAACCAGCTAGCAGCAGACAAAACCATTTGCAAGATCCAGGGAAAAGGATGTTTCTGGGGAAACGTCCCTATGGCCAATAACGTTCCTGTCGTGAAACTTTCCACCATGGAAAAGTTAAGCCAGATGTTTGATCGGGACCTGGAAAGCGGAAACATCAAACTTTCCCAGCCTCTCCCCCAGAGTAAGGAACTTTCAATCCGTTATGACGTATCCCAGAATACGCTCAGAAAGTTCCTGAATGACAAAGTGGAAAGTGGTATTTTAACCAAATCTGGACGACACTACAACTTTAAACAGCGTGATACAGGAAGACAACGTTCCAACCTGAGCCAGATTGTATTCGTTACCCGCTGTAACAGCTGGGGCGGATTCACTGCCGAAAGTGAACGCGAACTTGATTTTTTACGATACGTCTACAAGACGGCAGGTAAAAACCAGTATAAACTCATCCTGCTGGGCTATAATGCAGACACATCCGCCCTTTTTGACAGAAGCGGCAATCCCTGCAGGATTCAGGACTTTCCTAACGCAGTGGGCATCATTATCTCTACCCTGCTGGTACAGACCTTCAAGCCTTTGCTGGAATATTTCGTGAACACGAAGATTCCCGTAGCAGTCTGGTGGGAACATCCCGAGGAAAATGTACCTAGACAGTTTATCAAGAAGGATAACTGGGTATTCTTTAACTCCACCTTCGGAATCAAGCCCGGTTTGGAGATGGGACGATTCCTCAAATCCAGAGGGTACACGGAAGTCAACTACTTCTCCCCCTACCATAACAGTTCCTGGTCCATAGACCGAATGGAAGGCTTGAAGGAATCCGGCCTGATGGTACATCCCTTTGTGGACAGTCAATATGCAAGTCCCTGGGATTATAAGGAAATCGCCCGAAAGACGGTCGAAAAGCAAAACGTGGAAATGTACGCCCGCAATCTCGAAAAAGAAAAGCTGAAGGATTTGATCCAGCAGGCTCGTAAATCCGATTGCGTTGCCGAGAGCATTCCCTGGGTATGCGTCAATGACGAAATCGCCGGGCTCTTTCTTGAAATGGAATTGCCGGAAGACATTCACTACATCGCCTTTGACAACTCCGCCGAAAGCTACCTGCTCCGCCTACCCTCCTATGACTTCAACACGGAAGCACTGGTGGAACATATCTTCTACTACCTAAGCAATCCCGACGCATTCTACGGCAAAAAGAAAATCCACCACATTTTAGGAAACGTGGTGGAGAAGTAAAGAGGCGAGTGCCGCGGCACCTCACCTAGCTATTTATTTTTGTTCACGATCAAGGTCTTTGCCTTGAAAGTCTTGCGGTCGATGACCTTAACCATCAGGGAAACCTTGTTGTCCTTGTCCAGGGCATTCCAGTACTTCTTCAGGTTTTCTTCGGCAGTGTCGAAGATGGGCATGAGCTTCGGAGAACCTTCAAAGGAAGGAATGGGCTTGCCGTCAGTCACGTAAGTGCTGATGAAGTGGCCAAGACCCGGGAGAGCCTTTTCGAACTCGAAAGTAGCACGTTCGCAGCCCGCATCTTCGCAGTTGTTACGGGACTTGAGGATGCTTAATTTGTACAAAGCCGGCTGAGCGTTCTTGTAGTGGATACCGGAGATACGCGGAGTGAAGTTGGGAGCGTCGTCTTCGTACTGACGAGTTGCCAAAGCACTTTCGAAAGTGCCGCCCAACTTGATGGCGTCATAGATGGTATCGGTCTGGTCGCCGTTGGTAATGATCTGCACGTCGGCAGTGTGGCGAGCCGGATAGTAAATGATGAGGTGCGGGTCGGTGAGCTTGCTTTCATCGAAAGCCTTAGTCTTCATGAAGCCAGTCTTTGCTTCCATTTCGAACACGCGGTTGCGGCTGTTGACGCTGCGGCCCATGATCCAGTAAACCTGCACGAAGGACTTACCATCGGGGCTGGTGCCGAGAACGATGCCACGACCAGGATAAGGATTCTTGGTGAGAGCCTTGAAGTTATTCTTTGCTTCATCTGTATAAGACATATTGTACCTCTTGATGTTAAAACTTTTTAGGGTCTAGGGGCTAGGTTCTAGGGGTTAGGTCTGAAGGATGCAAGTGCAGATGATTTAGGGATGTTTCATCTTTTTTATTTCCGGTAAGGTTCCTCTCCCGCAAACATCTATACCCTATACCCTGTATCCTAGTTTCTAATCTCTAGTCTCTAACCTCTATCTATCTCTTCGGGTTGTAGTTGTTCATTAAAACGCCAATTTCGCTAGATTCCTTTATTTATAAGGGTTTCAGAGCGTTTGCACCTATCTAAAGTGACGCAGAAGTGACGCTTTTTGTGAAGCCTCATCAACCGACATAATCCTTTTAGAACGCAAGTATTCATCTAGGTCGCTAATGTAGAATTTTAAGTCGCGACCGTCTTTTGAATAGGCGATTTCTCCACGTTGAGCACGCTTTCTGACGGTGTCCTCGGCACACTTGAGATATTCTGCTGCCTGCTTGACATTAAGAACGCGGCTTCCGGCTGCAGTTCCACCTCCAATCATAGCGCTAATGGAGTCTAAAAGCTCGTTTTTCAAGGTGGAAACAGCCTTCTCCAGGTCGGTCTTTGTAAGAAGTTCATCCGCAGTCATTCTTCGCCTTCCTTCGTTTCAAGTTTGTGGATCGCTGCCACGAAAGGCAGCGTGAAATTGATCATAAGCTCGTTCAAAAGACGTTCCACAGGAACGCCTAGACGAAAGGCGGCTTCCAGGTAGCCCTTCGTGAGACTTTCCGCCACAGCGAACTGTTTACGCTCCAGCGGGATATTCTTCCCTTCTCCATCTTCAAGTACGGTCTCTCGATAGACCTTGCGCAGGCATTCCAGCCTGTTATTTGCGTCAACCATGGCAATGATTGAACAGATTTCCTTTTCAAAATCATCCATGATTCACGCCCTCAAGATTGTGACGCACTCTCATGCGTCTCATAAAGTCCTGTGGAAAAAAGGAACGGAATTTCTTCACGTCCCTTTTCCATGCTTCCTCGAAAATGGCACTCCAAACCAGGAGTTCATTTCGATGGCGTAACATTTTAGCGTCGGGCTTCTCAAACTGTTCCAGCGTAACTTGAAGAAATCTTGCTCTCCAGAGAAAGCAAGCGTGCAACGCATGGAGAGCCAGTTTGTGAAGCTGACAATTCCTAAAGTCAAGGATGCTGTTCACATCCTTGGATTCTGCGAGACTGGAAAGGGCACAGTTCCTCTCCTGAACATTGACGGAACAGTTGACGTTCGCAATGCGCAGTTCTTCCTTGAGCTGGGCCACAGTCCGCTCCAGTTCCCGCACATAACGTTCGTCTATGTTATGCTTTTTATCTTGTTCCACGAAACCTTTTCCTTATGTTCGTAAGTGAAATACTCCCTCTCGACAAGCCTCTCCCCGTCCAGATGGAAAATGGTAAAGCGAATCCTACCCTCAAGCGCGACGTTCGTACATTCAGCGGCAACAGCCTCGATCCATCTGTAAGCCTGCTGTACTTCGTCAAAGCTGGCCTTCATCTCGCTTGCTGTTACGCCTGCGACGTTGGCGAAAGTTTCATCAAATTTTGCACGGGATTCATAGTGCATGGTCATACCTCTTTTTTTATGGTTTTGATTTTTTAGTCAGAAAAAAATCCGGTGATATCGCGCACCGGAAACGCGCCTGCTATAGGTGTCGTCCAGAGTCTAGTACATCACGCGGAGGTGACGCACCTTACCATGAACGATATCCGTTATAAGCTGCTTGGCAAGTTCTTCGCCAATGCCATAACGTTGCAAGTCCTCAAGCACCTCGCGATTTACGAGACGCTTATATTCCTGTTCATCGCTGGGGAAAAGCATGGACTCACGCGTAACCCTGGCATCCGCCTCGCCACAGTCAACGTGGGTCAGCTTCTCCGCTTCGGCTGCAGCCTGCTTTGCGCGTTCTGCATCCAGCTTGGCGGCTTGCGCCTCCATCTGTGCCTTGCGAAGCTGTTCCTCGGCTTCACGCTTTTCAGCTTCCGCTTTTTCCCTTGCCGCCTTTTCAAATTCAGCCTGCTGGGCGCGCAGCTTTTCAAGTTCGGCACGTTCGGCTTCCTGCTTTTCAGCACTTGCCTTGATGCCCTCAACCTGGCGCCTTGCGTCCTTGATGGCGTCCATCGCTTCGGCATAGCTTTCATCCCAATAGTCCGCATCACGTTCGTGGCTGTTGATCGCCTCAAGCACCTGCTGACAGCCTGCGCTGTCACAGCCGATGGCTGTTGCCGGAAGGTTGGTAATATCCACGATTTCCGCCTGGCGCGCCTCAATCGCGCGGATCGGAGCCATGGTTTCCTCCTGCAGCATTTCCAGCGTTTCCTTGATGGTTCGACGGGTTTCGTCAACCTTCTTGGGCTTCGCCTTGAGCGCTGCAGCGACCTTCTTGCCTTCGTCCTCGATGGCGTTCTTGAGCTTCGCGAGCTTTGCGTTCAAAGCCTTGCGAGCCTTGTAGCCATTTTCGGTATGCACGTCTGCAACAAGTCCACGCGCGATCTTCTTGACCTGCTTAATCATGGGAAGGAAATTGTCCTTATCCATGAACAGGGTTTCCGGGTCCTTGCAGTCCGTCTTGATTACGAACTGCTTTCCTTCGTCCACAAGCATAACGGCATTGGGATTTTCAATTTCAATCACCTGGATTTCAACGGATTCTTCAACGTTTTCGGTAATCATCTTGGCCTCTGCATTCTTGAGTGTAGCTTGCATTAGAAATTCACCTCCTGCATCATGTCATTTTCAATCTTCTTCGCCTCGCGATAGAAATCGTCCAGCTGTCCTTCGTTAAGGTCCTCCAGCTTCTCGCAGTTGAATCTGCGTAGAGCTTCCTTGATTGCAGGCTGGTTCATCTTGTTGCAAACGCCAATGAACTTTGTCTTGCGGTCGCCAGTCTGTTCCTGTTGTGGCGCCTGGGCGGTCGCGTTCGGGAACGGTTCTTCGCCGTAGTATTCCGGCGGCTGATCCATCGGGACATTCTCGACAGTATCTTCAAGGTCCTGGGTGAACTCACAGCTTCCGCCTGTTGCCTTGAGAACCGCGTCAATGAGCGAACGCTTCGAGGCCATCTTCAGGACGGTGTTATAGACGTCCGCAATATCCGGATTTTCAAGTTTCTTGTCGCCCTTCTTGAAAATCATCCAGCGACCGTTTTCATCCTTCTTCGCGGTAAAGCCCTTGCCACCAAGGGTCGAGGGGTCTTTCTTGTTCCAGTATTCCTTCGGAACAGGTTTTCCGGTATTTTCAAGTTCGCTTCCGCGATAACGGTACTTGCTCTCCATTGTGCTGCAGCTTCCGATTCCAGTTGCCACAAGTTCGCCACCGCTGGTGAGCGTGGTCGTGACGGTGTATTCGCGGTGACCGTTACCCAGATCGTTAATGTCTGCGTGGGTTCCGCTTGCAAGACGGAACGCCATGCACAGAAGTTCTGCTCCGTTTTTCAGGAGCGTGGGCTTGTCGCCACAGCCCGGAATAGTACCGAAGTGGACCTTATCCACCATCAGTTCGCGCTTGAGCTGTCCGACCATATTTGCGCGCAGCTTGAGTTCGCTCAAGCTCATCATGAAACCTGTATCTACCAGCATTCCGCTGGTGCCCTGGCTTTGAGAAATCATTTCGTTCGACATTTTTCTATTTGCTCCTTTCGAGATTCATATTTCTGAACTCTTTCTTTTCTTCTTGAAATTCATTGACCAATCCTTCAAGCTGAAACTCGCGCAAAATCATTGCAGGCAAAGTGCAAACGACGTTTGCGATAAGAACCGCTGTCCGGGACAGGTCATTGAGCTTTAATCCATTGGTGTTCTGGATTTCGTTTTTCATTTGGTGTCCTTTTCAAGGTTTTTCAGTCGCGCTTCCACATATCTCGTGACTGCACCCTTCCAGTTTTCAATTATCGTTCCTTCTCGCGTCTTACCTCCTCTACTGAGTGTTATTTCGAACCATTCACGCGCAAGCGATTCATCAAGTGAACTCTCTGCGCAGAAATCGTAAAGATCTTCCTTTGATGGAAACTTGGGCTGTGGTTTTGGTGGCCTTGGATTCCTGATTTCATGACCTGCTTTTTCATGGCCTGCAAGTGCGTTTGCCCTGTTCACTTCGCCACGTAGCTTTATCCTTTCCTGGGAAATGCGAACAAGGAACGCGCCAAAGCTGGTCCCATCGGAAATAGCGTCCTCAAGAACGTCCATGGACTCCTTGATATCGGCGACGATTTGATCGTCCGTCATTTTACGGAAATGCTTTATGAAGTCACTGAATGAAACCTTAGCCCAGAACGGATTCGCCATTTTCATAGGCCCTTAAAATCAAAGCGGAAGCGATCATACCTTGAGTGGTTGGCACTCCCTTGTCCCTGTTTCGCTTGGAAAGTTCCATCAGCGCCTGCTTGGCCTGTTCGGTAATGCCGACCTGCCAAACCTTCTGTTGCCTTGTATTCAAATTATCTTGCGTATTATTCAAACTTATTTGTTTTCTTTACAAAATTTATTCACTTCTATGCAAAAATTCAAGAGGGAAATTAAATTTTATCAAAAATTATTTGACTATTATGCAAATTTTGTTTAAATTTGTTGCATGAACATCGAAAAATTTCTCTCCCGTACAAATCGTAACGCCAACAGCCTGGCTGCAGAGCTGGGCTTGAACGCCTCAAGCATCACTGCCTGGAAGAAAGGCAAGTCCACGCCCAGCTATGAAGTATGCCAGCGCCTCCTGGAAACTGGCATGGATATTGACGAGTTATTTACTCCGGAGCTTTGGCAGGCGATAAAGGAGCGTCACGCACAGGAGATTCGCGGGGAGGTTGTTCTTTCTCCGGAGGAATGCGCTGCAATCGTACGGAATGGCCTGCTTGCTCTGCAGGGAAAAGATACAGATGTTCAAGTCCAGTCAAAGTGACTTTGAGACAGTCTTTGAGTTTTGGCATAATAATCCTTTGGGTTCCTTAGGGAACCCAATTTTTTTGTTGATTGTTTTGCAATTCGCAGCGATTAGCAACAAAATGCAAACGCCCTTTGCAACTGGCAAAAGTTGGCAACGGGTCGCAACAAAAATTTGCAAGCCTTATATAGTAGTAGAAGTAGTAGGAGAATAATTAGTTAGTAGAAGTATGAGTAATAACTATTCTCAGATATTGAATAGAAAACTTTTATATAAAAAATCCTCATACTCAACTCATAGTGCCCTGCAGAAAAAAAATTAAGGGTAATTACGTAGAACAAGCAAACAGCAGCTTGCAAAGCGTTGTACAGGCGTTTTGGGAATAAACAAGTAATTTAGCTGGATGAACTAAAAAAACGCTGTACACGTCCTGTAGTGGTGCTTGCTTAATTCTGCAAAACTTTGGGACGATGTGCGAAAATTTGCAAATCGTAAAAAAGATTTCTTTGGAATTTAGCTCATTAGCTATCAATGTTTAGGTGAGACAATCTTTGATAACTCTTTGAAACTGGGTTTTATGTAAAAATTCTATCCCTGTGTTTCCCTTATTTTTTTTATTTTTCCCAAATATTACTCGTATGCCCATGACTAAAGAAAATCCAGAAAAGCCTCAATTTGACCAAAACGCTGTTATCAAGGCATTGCAGAACGCGTTGCAAACAACGAGTTCCAAGATTGGGCAGATGAGCGAGATGCTGGATGTCGTGAGGATTGTGGGAGAAGCAAAAACTTTCAAGACGGCTAGTCTCGCGCTTACTGGCGAAATTGCGGATCGGCACCATGCAGAACGAGTGAGCCTTGGCATGGTCAAGCACGACTACGTTGTACTTGCCGCAATAAGCCATACGGATCATTTTGAAAAAAAGATGCAGGTGGTCCGAGACCTTGAAAATGCCATGGAAGAGGCATACGAACAGGATGCAAACATCGCCTATCCAGCGCAGGCTGAAGATTCTTCCATCGTAACCCATGTTCACGAATATTACAGCAAGACCCATGGTGCGGGTAATTTGCTTTCTGTGCCTGTGCGTCGGGGTGACGATACCATTGCGATTCTTACATGTGAAAGAACGTCCAAACCTTTCGGAAATGATGAAGCAACGCAAATATATCTTACAGCCTCGCTTGTAAGCGCAAGGCTAGAAGAACTTCACAAGAAAAGCGGATGGTTTGGCAAAAGGCTCGTTCATGCAATAAGGAGCGCGTTTGCAAAGTTGCTTGGACACGAACATACGTGGGCAAAACTTATCGGCATTCTTTTATTAGGATTCATTTTGTTCGCTACGCTAGTCCCGATAGAATACAGGGTCAGTTCTCCGGCCATGCTAAAGACAGACCACATCACCTACATAAGCGCACCGTTTGATGGATTCATAAAGAGCGTAAACGTAAAACCAGGCGACATCGTCTATAAGGGCGATGAACTACTGAGGCTCGATCAGAAGGATTTAAAGCTGGAAGAAGCGGACCTGCTTGCACAGGAGCAGGATAACAAAAGGGAAATCCAGAAAGCCCAGGCGAACAAGCAACTTGCTGATTTGCGAATCCAACAGGCAAAACTCGCCCAGACTCAGGCCAGGCTCAAGACTGTACGCTACAAGTTAAACCGTTCTGTAATCCGTTGCGAATCGGACAGCGCCGTTATCATTGAAGGAGACCTGCAAAAAAGGATTGGTGCCCACGTAAATCAAGGCAGTGAACTTTTCCAGATGGCTTCAATTAAGGATATATACATGGAAGCCGATGTAAGCGAACTGGAAGTAAACAACGTTCAAATTGGCGGAGAAGGCCTGATGGGAATCAAGAGCCACCCGGACTACGTGTATAGATTTAGGACAACCCTCATGAGTCCGACAGCAACAGTAAAGGATCAGGAAAATACCTTTGCCGTACGTGGCGAGTTTGTTCGATATACACCGGAGTGGTTTCGTCCCGGCATGACTGGCATCGCGAAGATTTTCGCCGGAAAGCGAACTCTCTGGTGGATTCTTTCGCATCAGGCAATCGACTACCTGCGTCTAAAGCTCTGGTGGTAAAAACTTACATTAACCAACGTCGTTTCCGCTGAATCCCAGGGAATCTTCCAGCCAGGAGTCCGTTCGTTGCACCGCCAACCTGTTCTGGTAATCCTTGTGTCCAGCACGGTACTGAGCCCAACGAACAGCCAAGGCAGAAAACAACCCCAGGCGGCTAAAGATTGCGGATATGGTTCCCGGCAAATTCCTGCGTAGCACGTCATCTTCAAAACTTGCGTAGTGACTCGCGCTTCCCGGGTCCCCTTGTCTTGCTGCGCGGCCAAAAAGCTGGCGGTCTATCCGTGACGACGGATTGCACTCGGTTGCAATCACATGGAGACCGCCCAATTTCTTTACCTGTGCGGGAATCTTGATGTCTGTTCCTCGGCCAGCCATGTTTGTAGCCACCGTTATCGCACCCATTTGACCAGCATCGGCAATAATTGCAGCTTCGTCATCGCTGCGAACCGCATTGATAATGCAGCATTTGAGACCCTTTGCAGCAATCATTTCTGCAAGGTTTTCACTTTCGTCAATGTCCTTGGTTCCAATAAGAATCGGCCGCCCACACTTATGGATTTTTAAGACTTCCGAAACAATGGCTGCTCGTTTGGCACTTTTCTTTGAATATGTGCGGATGCGGGAAATTTTACGTTTGCAGGGGCGATGGTTTGGAACGCACAACACAGGCGCTCCATAAATTGTCCAGAATTCACCAAGAGCCTCCTTGCCAGTACCGGTCATGCCGGAAAAATTCCTGTACAACCTGAAGAATCTCTGAAAGCTCATTCGAGCCTCCGTTTCCTTAAGACCTGAAAGTTCCAGACCTTCCTTGAGTTCTATCATTTGGTGGAGGCCCCCGTTCCAGGAACGCATTGGCATTTTTCGCCCAGTAGATTCATCGACAATCACAATCTTGCCTTTTTCTACAACATACTGTCGCCCTGAAAAGAAAAGATACCGGGCTGTAAGAGCCTGCCGAACAAGGTCCTTCAAGAAAGCGGCCTTTGAAAAACCCTGCATCGAGGAGTCTTCCTGCATGTCTTCAAAGTCCCTTAAAAAATGGATTGCACGAAGTTTTCCATCCACAAGGAAATCTTCGCCTTCCCTCATTTTCTTTGAAAGTTCGAAAGCGATTTTGCAACTTTCGTTAAAGCCTTCGTTCTTGTTTTCACGGGATATGATGAGTGGGGTCACGGCCTCGTCAATCAACACATTGTCCGCCTCATCTACGATGGCAGTACAAAGTCCACGTTGTACGACGCCCTTTCCAAACTGACCACCTTGCAAGCTGAATCTATCAAGAAGACGCTTCGAAAAGTTTTGCATCTTGCCCATGGCTATACGATCCCGTAGAAAATCGGCAAGAACTTCCTTCGCCGTGGAATAGGTAACCGAAGCTGAATATCCGTTCTTTCTTTCGTCAGGCTTCATTGCCGAGGTAACTGCACCCACGGTAATTCCGCAAAAATCGTACAGCGGCTTCATGATTTGGGCGTCACGACCAGCCAAATAGTCATTGGCGGTAATCACATGGCAAGGTTGCCCAGAAAGCCCACGGATTGCGGCACACATGGCAGCAGTGATTGTCTTGCCTTCGCCGGTGGACATTTCCGCTATATAGCCATGGTAAAGGCACAAGGCTCCCGCAATCTGTTCAACATAAGGCCTGTAGCCCATGGTGCGAACAACTGCTTCTTGCATCAAGGCGAAGGCTTCTCGTAACACGGAATCAGTGACAGGACGCTTGAAGAGATCCGATAGATGGACAATCCGTTCTTTCAGTTCAGCATCATTTTTTGTCGAAAAGTTTTTGCTTTGACCATCGATCTTGCGCGCTGTTTTCAGCATTTTCCGAATGATAGAAGAACGGCTTTTAAAACGACCTTTAAGCCTAAACACGAAGGCGTCAATACCCACGGGGATTTTTTCCACGTGCTTTAACGAAGTGAGCCTGTAATCGTGCGTCAAGTCCATTACATTCTATAGTATTTTTGCAAAGCCTGGCGAATCTTGCGAATGCCCTGCGTGGCTAGCGGTGTGTAGCCCAGCAACAAGTGTATTTTACCAGTCCGGCCATGCAGTCCACGAACACCAACGGAATCTGGCAGTTCTGCCCGCAGTAAATAAACAGGCTCCGCAGTCTGTTCCGACGTTCCGTCGCTCCTTGTTTCGACATCGCCGCCACCGAACCACCCAAGGGCATTGGAAGGCAGTCGATCCTGGGCGCTGGGGATTGCCTTTGCAGATACAACCTGCAATTCCTTGAACACATCGCCATGCAGACGGACCGAAATGCGGATGGGCCGCTGTCCAAACAACCTAGCACCTTCTTCCTGGTTTACCACAGCCAAAAAGTCAAAGGAAGTTGTATCAAGTAAAATCCCAACGGAATCACCCTTTCCAACCCAACGCCCTACATAGTCTTCGATTCCGGGAGCACTCCACACACCGTCTATGC
Source organism: Fibrobacter sp. UWEL (assembly GCF_900142535.1). Lineage (NCBI taxonomy): Bacteria > Pseudomonadati > Fibrobacterota > Fibrobacteria > Fibrobacterales > Fibrobacteraceae > Fibrobacter > Fibrobacter sp. UWEL. The sequence continues at coordinate 20,022 of NZ_FRBE01000014.1, read as the reverse complement.
CCGCAATCAAGGCAAGTTCACGCTTGCTCTTTTCAAGTTCAGCCAACTCCTGCCTTAAAACGGCAATCCTCTTTTTCAACGGTGACATATTCTCCGGGGCTTCACTTAGCGCCCGATTGTACATTTGTTTTGCTTCTTGAATTTCGGCTCGTTTTCCATCAATGGCATATTGCAATTCACTATTACGAAGCAACAGTAGGGTATCACCCTTTTTAACAGAACTGTTGCTGTTCTTGTAAACCCTGCTGACAAAGCCGCCCTCGGTGGCAATTGTATTTTCATAGCGACGGGCCTCCAATACTCCAGGGGCGGTAAACGTGTCGGGAACAGGCAAGCCAAACAGAATTCCTAGCAACACCGAGAAGAATAAGATTGTTACAAAGACAGCCCTGTTTCGGACTCTTGAAAGGGCTGGTTCCCAAAAGACATACCTGATAAACTTGCCCACAGGAATAACAACCATGGTCAGGCACAGAAGAATTCCCATGATAAAGGAAAGAATCAAGTAATGAGCTGAAATGGCGACGATAAAACCTGCAAACAGGAAGAACCTGTAAATTGCGCTTGCAATTCCATAGAATGTATAAATCAGCTTTTCGCTTACGGTAAAGGCAACTGGCTCCGCATCACGCTTTCTAAAGACATAACGCTCCAGAAGATACTGCAAATGCCTTGCGGAATGCTGTTGCAGATTCGGCATATCCAGCAAGTCTGTCAGAATGTAGTAGCCATCAAAGCGCATGAGCGGGTTTACGTTGAACAGGACTGTAGAAACCGAGCAGATGATAAAGACGTTGTAGCACAGAGCCCTTGCAGTACCTCCGCCAAGATTTGCCCAAAGAATCAGCGCCACCGAAGCTATAAAGAATTCAAATAGCATTCCTGCAGCACCAACAAAGGCTCTATGCCTCTTTTTACGGAAAGACCAGCTTGCCGTGGCATCCACATAGGGCAAGGGGGCTAGCAGCATGAACATCACGCCCAGCGTATGGACCTCGCCGCCATATTTCTTGACGACGCTCGCATGCCCAAATTCATGGAACAGCTTTACAAAAACGGTGCAGACATACACCCAGACGATATTGGATGGGGACAGGAAGCCTGCACTTTGATCCTTGAGCGCATCGAAGTTTTCAATCCCATACTTAACGGCAACAAAGACTGTCGCGAGCCAAACAAGAAACATGGGCTTGCTGATTAAGATGCGTATAAGCCAACGAAGCCGATTCAGAAGCGGGTCCGGATCAAAAACGGGAATACGAAGGAAAAAGATGTTTAGCAGGGTGGACTTGACTTTTTTGCGATTTCGTTTCTTGTCTCGCTCAAAAAGTTTTGTTCCATCTTCAACACCGTCATAGAGCAGCATGTTCGCCTGGTAAAGCTGGGCAAGCATTTCAATGACTTCGCCCTGTCCGGGAATATCCCCTTCACCACTTTCAAGCATGGAGTTCCAAATTTCGCCGACAGTCCTTTTTGAAGAAAGGCGTGAAACAAAGGAGTAAGCCCCCTGCGGCAAGCGAAAATACTGGTTCGTAAACGGCTCGTAAAGTACATACCAGAGAATGCCTCGGTACATTTGTCGATGTACACGAACACTGGACCGCAGAGCAATCCTGCTCCCGGCCAGGCGATACCACGACTCATGGAAGATTTTACGCTGTTTATCGAGAGGCATAGTTTTCCCGTGCCAGACGCTACTGCGCGATGGATACTACCACTACGGAGTCTTCTTCCGCTCTGAAATAGATCTCGAAACAACCGTTTTCGCCATTCGGCTGGTCCGGCACATCCACCGAGTACCACCACGTGCTCGGAATATCCAGGTGCAGCGGTCCGGTAGCAGTTTCAAGGTCAACATCGATAGCCGGGAACCGGCCCTGACTTCCGATAATGATAAGTTTCAGGTTGGGGACATAGTTTGTGTCACGGTAGAACTCGTGGAAAACGACCTTCACAGTTTCACCGGCAGTAAGGAACAGCGGAGTTTGCATGTCGTACGACTCTATGGTCGTTATGCCGGGTTCATCGCCCTGTCCGTTGCCGGTTTCGCCATTCCCGGTTTCACCGCCTTGCCCGTTGCCGGTTTCGCCGTCCCCGGTTTCACCGCCTTGCCCGTTGCCGGTTTCGCCATTCCCGGTTTCACCGCCTTGCCCGTTGCCGGTTTCACCATTCCCGGTTTCGCCATCCTGGGGCTGAGTATTGTTGTCGTCGGGCTCCGTCTGGTTATTGCCATCGTCCGGTGCCGTTTCAGAACCGGCAAATTCGATGTCCGGGACTTCGAATCCAGTTGCAGTCAGATTTCCGTTGAACACGAGGTTCTTGGACGATTCGTCATACACGTGGTCGCCCGTGTCGCCAGCAGTCTCAAGGGCTATGCCCTCGATACGCCCCTGCCTAACCTGGTCTTGCATCTCGTTTACGCTCATACCGGTGTCGCCATCGACGAAACGCCGCCTCTGTGCCTTGGTATAGTCGTTGTCCTCAAGGACAATCTCGACATTCTGGCTGAACACGCCGATAGGATTGTTGTGCTCCACCTTAAGCGATGCCCTGTCACCAATAACCACGTCGTCACCAGCACCGCAATAGACTTCGTCAATTCCTTCACCACCTACGACGACATCGCGGTCCTTGCCAGTCACAATCGTATCGCCAGCACCCTTCGCAACATTGCCGTCAGTCATTGCAACCGATTCCGATGTAATTACCCTGTTCCTGTAGTCGGCTACGTTCTCGTCACCCGCGAACGGGATATCCAAATCAAAGAGCAACCTAGCCTCGTCACCAAAAACAAGGTCCTTGTCGTGGTCGCCACCAACTTCGATAGCCTCGGTCGGCAGAGAGCTCTTCACAATCTGCACACCGCTAAATACGGGAATATTGTTCCACTTCGCATCTCCCATGGTGGAATCATAACGACTAATGCTTACCGTAAGCGAACTAGCCTTCACATTGCGGAACACAACATAGTTGCCAATCATCGTAACATTCGGTGTTATGCCAGATGCAAGAGCCCCCTTCTGATAGCTGGTACAGGTGACCTGCTTGTATTCCCCATCAAAACAGTCGCCCATCCAGTCGTTAAGGAAGTAGGTCTGGCCGTTGCTACCCGTAATCTTGAAAATATAGTCGTAACCGTCGCGCTCGTTGTCGATTCCGCTTATGTAAACATAGACATCGCGTGGATCGCTCTCGCTTGCGGGTATGTTGGAGAGTTCAAGCGTAAGCGTGTCATGGGCCTGACCGCAGACATAGGTCTTGAACATTTTATTGTTGCCGGTGTCAGCATCCATGGACGCGTTAACCTTTTCTGTCGGGGCGTCGTTATTGCCGTTGATATGGTAACGGAAATGCACGTCCGTCGGGTCCTGTCCGAATTCCCTCTGCTGCGAGCCAGCTTGGTAAACATTGTGCCAGTTCGAATCGACAACGACACCGGCAGACTCGCCCTGTCGCATAAGCAGGCTTTCCGGCGTGGAGATATCCACGAAGTTGAGCGACACGACATCAACCCCATCAAGAGTCCCATCAGCGGTGGGAGTCGCAGAAGCATCAATCTTGTCGACACCGAGGCCGCCCACCACCGTATCATCACCGTCGCCAGTCAAAATGGTGTCGTCATAGGTGGCAGACATGTCAGTCGAAATGACGGATTCCGCGGTCGTTATCGTGGATGCCGTAGTGGCGGCGTCATCGCGGTCGGTGAACAGCATCTTGGCATTGTCGCCAAAAACCACGTCATTGTCATTGATACCGTAATGTTCGTCACCGTAAGCGTTGATTTGGTCATTGCCTGTCCCGCCCACGACGATATCGTCGCCACCGGATGTCCTGACGGTATCGTTTCCGCCATAGGCAATATCTGTCGATGCAGCCACGTCCTGCTTGTGGTGGCGACCGCGCACCTGTATGCCCGCAATGCCAGCACGGTCCTTGCCGTTCTGACCGTTGCTGGGGTCGCCATCGGTAATCTCGACATGGAACCGGTCTCCACTGATACCCTTGAATATGACGCAATTGGCATATACCGGGTTACCCGCGATATCCCTTGCGTCCCTGGCCTGTTCGGCAGTCGTAGCCGTAGCGACAATCCAGTTGCCGTTGAACGTATTCGACTCAGGGTCATTCACAAAGTAGCACCCGGCTACATCGCTGTGGGACACTCCATTTTTGTCCACATAGTCGCGGTAGAGAGTAACCATGCGGACACTGTCGGGTGACCAGGAATTTTCACGGACCATATCAAGGTAAACTACCACGTCATAATCCGTAAAGTATTGCGAGAGGCCGTCAACCTGTACAAGCAGCTTGGTCTGGTCGTTGTTGCGGCTCGTATCCAGGCCGCTCTTCATCAGGTTTACGTCGCCCGGGTCGGAACCGTGAACCTTATTGCTCTGATCGTAGCCGTGCAAACGTATCTGTTGCCCCGTGGTCGTGTCAATGCGGTGGGCCTCGGTTGCGCCGTACGTTACGCTCACGGCACTAGCACGGGAGCCGTTGTCGAACAGCACAATTTCGTCATCCTCGTTACCATAGGTGCCCGCCTCGATGCCGGAGGGGTTCTTAATATTGTTCCAGTTGCCAACGCGATAGTCCGCATGCTCGGTAACATCCACGAATTCGCCCGTGGTTTCATCCATTTGGCTGAAGGTGTAGTCAGCAACGGCACCGGCCTGCTCGTTTGCGGCAACACCCGTCTGGGCAGGCCCCTGGAAGTTGAAACTGAGGGTCGATTCATCGTAAATGGTAGGGATGTTTTGGAGTTCGTCCAACTGGTTCTGCGCCTCGGAAGCATTGCCGCGGAATGTCGCATAGGCGTTGTCGCCAAAGACGACATCCTTACCGGTCCCGGTGTCAATCGTATCGTTATCGAGACCGCCCATTACCACGTTGTCACCGTCACCGGCGTCTATCCGGTCCTTGCCCGCACTACTCTTGAGAGCGGCATTTTCGCCCTCGCCTTCAAGCACAGGAATGTCGTGCCCTTCGTTCGTCACAAGGAGAGCGTTGCGGTTGAGATCCATGACGACCTTGCCGCCATCGCCCACGATGGTATCGTTTCCGTCCCCCGTGTGAATGACATCGTGCGTTGTTCCGCCAAGCACGACGTTCGCACCGTCACCCGTGGTAATGAAATCCTCGCCACCGAGTTCATCGCTCGTCGTTTCGAGAACCTGACGCTTTTCGAATACTTCGAGCTTACCGCCATCACCTGCCGCAATGTTATCAGCACCAGTAATGCGGATGTCATCGCCAGCGAAGCCGCCCATCGCAATATTCTTGCCGCCACTGATGGAGATGTTGTCCACACCACCGATGTCATCGGAGGTCGTCTCAACGATATGCAAGCCCTTACCCACGGAATCACCATACACGGCATTTTCAAGGTTGCCAGCGTCGTACTGCACAGAGCCACTATCGCCAAGCACCACGTTCATGTTTCCCGAAACCGAGAGCACATCGCCCTTTGCACCACCAATCACGTTACTGTCCGTACCGCCGAGAGTAATCATGTCAATATCGCCAATATCATCGGCGACCGACCGGACATTCGTAGCGTTACGACGTATGCCATCGGTCTGCTTGTCAAGCTTGCCACTGGCATCCTTCGCAATAGTCGTGTGAATGGTTTCGGGTTCATCATCAATAAGCTCGTAACCGAGCCTGGTTGTAAATTCATCAGCCTTCGTAAGGCTAGCGTACTCAACCACACCCATGTCACCGAAGGCAATACCACCCTGGCTCACGTTGATATAGTCAGCACCCTTGCCACCGAAAAGCACCATGTCATTACGCGTAACATCGGGATTGACACCAAAAATTTGGTCGTTGCCGCTTTCGGCGTTCACGACGAGCTGGCCGTCACCCACGTAACCATAACCGAACGAGAAACTCTTAATGTAGATGGAGTCATCTGATGGGAGCGTGAATGCGCGATCCGTGCGGAAACTCGAGGATGTGAGCGACCCAGCCACGACTAGCCTACGCTGGGTAGTACCATCGCTGAGTTTTGCATCTACATAGATTGACTTACCCGCTTCGGTAGCGGCAGCAACGCTTGCTTCGATTGTCGCGGCGTTTTCGTCTTTAATCGTGTAGTTATACGCAAAACCATCCATTACGACGGTTTCTTCGGTATCGGACTCTTCAGCTTCAGTAGCAGGCGATTCGTCGGTTTCTTCTTCATCCAAATCAACCACAACGCTCTCCGCGATGACGGTAGAGGCCACATCTTCCTTGTAGCTGTTGACATTGATGATGTCATCGAACTTTGCCTGAATGAACGTGAACCCCGCAATACTTTCACCGTCGCGAAGGATAAAGTCATCCTTGACATCAAAACCCGAGATGCTGTCAAACACATCGACAATCTCGCGGCGCTGAGTGCCCACGACTTCTGTTTCACCATTCTCTGTCTTGACGATTTCGGCATCCACGTAATAGATTCTGGTATCTTCCGCGGTCTTTTCGAACGTTACTCCCGTATCAACAGCTATGTCATAATGGAAAAGTCCTGCGGCAGAAACACTAGAGGCGCTGAAAGTAGCAGTCCCGATTACCTCGCCAACCGTATTACTCTTTGCGGAATTGATATCACCCGTATTCACGACCGTGAATGTCTGGAAGCCGTCTTCGCGGTGCAGCGTCTTGGAAATATCGACTGTATCGGAACCCGTGCCAAGGTTGTATTCGCCGAACTCGAAATCCGAAACAGAAATACCACGTTTACCAATTTCAGTATGCGTGAAGCGCAACGCGTTCGGGTCCATGTTCATGGAGCCTTCCGTTTCGCTTACATTCTTAAAGAAACTCAGGACATTTTCGGCATCCATGCCAACCAAGCCAAGTTCCGCCGCGATTTGGGCAACCTCTTCGCCGGTATAAGTCTTGGTGGGGTCGAAATTCATTTCAGCGAGCTTGGTGGCAAAGGCTTCAAATGTACTATTTGCATCCGTCGAAGCAGACTGGTTATTCACGAAAATACGATCAACGCAGGTCTTTTCATCCACAAAGAGGTAATCCTTGGGCGTAGAGAACAACACCATCGAATTGGCAGCATCGAAACCAACGACAGCCTTGTTCAAGGTAAGCACAATATTGCCTTCGGAGAGCTTGCATTCGTTTATCCGGAACCATTCCGATTCCTTCGCGTTTTCATTTTCGCCAACTTTGATGCCATTCTCGCTGTCATTGGCGACAAAACGCACCGTCTTTCCTTTATACTTACCTTCTTCGAATTTGTAGCCTTCTGCATCGGCCTCGGGATCAATAGCGGTGAGAGCAACGGTCAATGTTTTGGCATCAAGGTTCCCAATCGCCTTCAAGGCATCAGAAGGATACTCGTTCTTCTCGTTGTACTTGCTCGCGACAATATATTTAAGTTCCGCCTGTTCAGACGCGACACCCACCTGTTCCGATTCATCGTCGGGTTCTATCCTATGGTTGTACCTGAGGAGCGACGGAGAATCCGTCGAAATATCCATGCTGGTACCTTCGCCATAGGCATATACAGCACCATCAATGTCGCCAATGAGGTTATCCCCTTCCATAACCGTTGTCACGCCATAGGTTTCAGAAAAATCGTCGGCCTTAGCAGTAACAGTAATGTTGAACGATTTAATCTTAGACGTAAATGTCAATATGACATATTTGCTGTTAGCGCTGTCTTTGGCAATGAAATCATCGCTCTTGAAATCGCTGTTTTCGGCAACAAGGGCGGCAAGGACTTCTTCAGGGATAACCGCACCGATCGTGAGCTGCTGGGTAGGATCTTCACCCATATCGCGGACAGCGTCTATCGCAGATATCCTGACAGTCAGGGTTTCGCCTTCGGCGATATCCTTATTGCAGGTTACCGCATACGTCACAGAATTCGGTTCATTTTCGCCTTCTGTTTCCACCAACATAGAAGAGTGTTCGGCTATAGAAATAGCTGGGACAGACACTTGCTGGGTTTCGCTAGCGACAGCTTCACTCGGGATTGTGCCCGTAGGCGTTGATGTCGCACTCGATGCTGCAACACCAGCGGATGCAGCCGGCGCACTGGTCTTGAGGCTCACACTAAGGGTGCCGTGCAACGTCATAAGGCGCTTGTTACCGCTGTTGAAGAACACTATGGTGTTCCCTTCAAGCCTATAGTATACGCCCTCAAGCGCAGTCACGCCAGCGGGTCTCACCGCACCTTCAGCTAGGACAGTTTTTTGGGAACCAGCTTCATCTGTGAACTGGACATCAAGCTGACTCAAGTCATCGTAAACAAGCGTCGCTTTTGCCCCATCAATTCGCATATTCGAACCGCGGAACAAGACCACAATCTTTTTACCGATATACGTGGCGGTCTTTATGTTAAGCGTATCGATATCAACCGAATAGTCGGTACCTAAGGTCAAAGCATTATTTACACCTGCAGCATAAACAGCCGCGACCTTACTCCCAAGGCCCTTCGGGAGCGAAACACTTGCAGAGCCCGAAAACTCTTCGGCATAGGTCAGCAAATTAATCGTGTCGCGCACACCAGAATCCGAAACCACCTTGACAGGGGCAACGGTCATCGACTTCGAGAGTTCCTTGACAACCTCACCAGCTGCATTAACTTGCGCGCTGGAGATGGAGATGGACTTGCTCGCCTCGCTTTCCACAAACAGATCATTCAAGGCGAATACGCTAATTTCCACACTAGTGTGAGAGGCATCAAGGTAGAGGTCGATGGTTTCTCCGTAGCCAGAAACGCAATTGGAGTCAGAGCCTTCGATGACGGCACCCGTAGAATCAAACTTGACCGTACCATTGTACAATTTCGAGCCAACACAAGCTGCAATCAAAAGTCCGCGATCGCCACGCATAAAGTCATTTGAGGAAACCATCGGCGCCATAAGTTGCACCTTGACAGTCTCTCCTTCAGCGATATTCGATGCACGAAGGTAGAATGTTTTCGCGGAACCTTCCGAAATAGAAATTTGCGGGTCGGTAATTGTTTGGGCGTCGCCCGAAATGAATACCGCAGGTGTATTCAAGGACGTGTCGATAACAACAAACTTGTCGGAATGGGATTCAAGGACCTTCTCATCCTTGCCCTCTTCAGCGGGTTCGAAGACTTCGTACTTCACAAAGCATGACTGTCCATCGGTTTCCGCGCTATACAGGGTCATGGATTCCTGGAGGCCGCCCGCGACAACAGTATCGTTGCCCTTGCCGCCATTGATGATGGTCGCGTCATTCGCATTGGAGCTCACCACGTCAAAGATGTCATCCCCGGCGCCCGCGTCGAACGTTGTCTTTTCGACACCGGCCGCCTTAACACCCACCACGTTGCTCAACACGCCTTCCTTGGAAACGACAATACTATCATCGCCATTCGTGCCGCCAATCAGCAGCGAATCATTACCGTCGCCACCGTCAATGGAAACGGGCCCCTTCTTGATGGCGACAAGCTTCGGGGTTTTAACTCCGTCAGGGCCTTCAACCATATTATCCGGGTCTTCCACGCTATAGCTTGCAATGACAAAAGCGTCGTCTCCCTTGCCACCGGCCATATTTAAACGGCCTTTGTTGCCCAGCGTAAGCAGGAAATCTTCATCAAGGCCTCCATCCACATTGAGCGTTGTATTATCGGTAACGCCATCGCTCAGGTACTTCTCTTCGGAGGTCTTCACTGTATCAAAGGCATCATTCACGGTAACAACCGCAGAAGATTGGTCGTTGCGTTCCGAGTTGTAGAGTTGGCCCACCTGGATAGTATCCGAACCTGCACCACCATCCACATTCGTGACCTTCGCCGTACCGTCAATCCTAATCGTGTCCTTTCCGCCGTTGCCGTTCAGGTTCACGACATCCATCGCATTTGTAAAATTGACGCGTTCGATGTTCGTATTCTTCGAAAGATCATCGGCGGTCTTCTGTTCGCCCTCCAGTTGATTCAAAGTATCGGGCAGCAGAGCAACGAAACCAAGTTTATGCGTTTTGTTCATGCGCATAAGCAAATCGTCATCGACCTCGGTCCCCTCGACCGTCAGAGAATCAGAACCATTCACACCGGAATCAGTAACGTTTGCGTAGCTTGTCACGCTTTCGCCCATGAGGTTCACGATAATCTTGTCGCTACCGTCCTGGCCATCCACGAAGTCCATGCCCGGACCGGTAACAATCTTGTCGTTGCCAGATTCCGTAGTCGTACTCTTAGCATTGGTATAAAGCTTTTTGCCAATCCCGAGGTTATCACCAAACGCCAGCTTGTTATCGATGTATTCCTTGATGCCGGCAGAATCTGTCGGAGTAACGGAACCATCCGCCAGCGTTTCAAACCCTTCCTTTTCGCCATACGCAGTAAAGCCTTCATCACCGTAGAGACTATCGTTCCCAGCTCCGCCATCAATGATATCATCGCCAGCGCCGCCGTAAATCACATCGTTGTCGATACCACCATTAATGGTGTCATTGCCGCCGTCGCCATCGATAAGGTCGTTACCGATTCCGCCTTCAATGTAATCTGTTTCGCCATCATGTGCACCACCGTCACCGAAGATGAGGTCGTCGCCATCGTTGCCAGAAATGTAGTCGGTAGCGCGAGTCGTAGTGGTATCCGCTACGTATACCTTTTTCACGGCATCAGAGCCCAATATTGTGGTTAGATTATCTTTATACTTATTTTTGTTTATTCCCCGACCTTTGTCTTCATCCAAATTAATGTCGAAGGACTTTGCATTGATTTTTTCGCCGGGCACATTGTATGCGGCCTTGAAGTCTTCGCTAAAGGATTCTGCTGTGAAGGGCGCCACAAAATTAAATAAAAATTCAGCACCGCTGTCCGCAAAGCGATCGCCGAAAATCATGTCCATGCCTTCGCCGCCGCTTATGTTATCACTGTCAGAGCCGCCAAGAATGCGATCGTTACCCTTACCACCATCAAGTGTGTCCTCACCGGCAGCACCATCGATGTAGTCATGACCGCCGCCACCATAAATCGCGTCGTCACCGGCGCCGCCAATCAGAACATCATTGGCACCATCGAGGCTGATGTCCGTACGATCGATTGCCGCGCTGTTAGTCTTAACATCCCCAAATATTTTCGTATAATCATATGTCGTCTTATCGTTTCCATCCACGCTGGCCCAATTATCCGCACCATCAAACAAGGCTCGCCCGCCATCGCCAAAGATGAGGTCATTGCCTGTACCGCCGTTGATTTGGTCTATACCGGCACCACCGAATATGATGTCGCGGTAGGAACCGCCATAAATGGTATCCTGGCCAGCAACGTTTGCGTCCACATTCGCTTCGGCAACATACTTATAACTCTTGTTACCTTCTTCCTCTTCCTTTTCCTCGATACGGGCCACACCCATATCGCCGAAGATGATGTTGAGACCTGCGGCACCGATGATGGTATCGTTACCCGCACCACCCCAAATAATAACGGAATGGTCTCCATTGATTGTCAACCCGGAAAGGTCTATGAAATCGTCTCCGTCACCGCCATTGATTTCGATATTGCGATTGAAATTTCCAAATAAAGTAATTCTATCGTTTCCGGCACCAGCGTCAACCAATAATTTTCCGTCTTTTTCTTTAATTGAGCCGTACTTTTTTTCTTTATTACTTTCTTTATATACAGATAAGTCATCAAGATAAAGATTCAGCGTTTCATCACCATCATCAAGAGACGGATTTATATCATCAGTCGCCACGCGGCTCGTAGAATTCGGGCCAATGTTCGCTACCACGTCGCCATTGGCTTCAGACGCCATGACAGGGGGTGTACTATGCGTGTATTCGAAGCTGAACAGCGTTATATCGTCTGTAATATTCCATTCCTTCTTGGTGAGCCACAGGTCAACATACGCATACAGCTTCGCCGTAATCTTACCATTCACATCAAAGAACCCGAACAGGCCCTCTTCCTTGAACAAGGTCGCGATTTCGTTCAAGCGAATTTTGCCATCCTTGTTGGGGTCGTACAGGTTGAACCCGACATCGATACCGACGCCACCGCCAACGCCAGCACTTACACCTGCATTGAGTTCTGCAGAAGCCTTTACACCGCCATAGAACGAAAGTTCATTGATGTCATTACCATTCTTGTCGAGGTCGTTCACGTAGAAGCCGTTCAGAAGTGAGCCGAAATCCTTGTAGCCGCCACCCACCCATTGGCGAATACCCAGAGTATCGTAGCCAAAGGCAAGGTCGATAGACGCATTGAACGAAACACCCAGGCGCACACCCAACGGTCCCCAGATACGGACAAAGGTATCCCAGTTGAAGTCAAACCTCAAAGCCGGCATATCGTATTCAACAAGAGGCACGTCATTACCCAGCAGCAACTGGAAGATTTTTGACGGTTCATCCCAAATGAACGTCCAATCGCTTTTGCCATCTTTTTCCGACTTATTGAAGCCATTTGCAGCCATCATAGAATTGGCTTGATTATTGATGGAATTTTTACTGTCTGGTGCAGTATTTAACGAAGGCGCATAATCAGCTATAGACGAATTTAAAGAATCTTTTGATTTATAGCCATTTAAGACATCCAAAGCATCAAAATAGTCGCCATCTCCACCTATCAAATCAAAATTACCCAAACTCAGTTTCAGGCTCTTTCCCTTTGCCGCAGAAATTTTCTTGCTCATGGCAATGAGATCCTTGATGGCATAGACCATGCTGTCATCAAACGATTTCGCATTACCGAATTTCTTCGCGAGGTCAAGTGGTGTAATTTCTATACCCAAATCGTCAAGAACCGGGAACGGCGTGGTAAGGAACTCGATAAGCGGTTCCAAAGGTTCCACCACCTTCTGGATTTTAGAAACAATGGGGCCCAATACGCCGCCAATAAACGAGCCCATATCAAATTCCAAATTTTGGAATCCAAGTCGTTGGATAGCATTATCAGTAGATTCTGATGCACTACCATATGCCCAACTGAACACAAAAATTCCTGTAATATTCGGGAACTTGGGCGTACTTTCATCCGAAATCTTGAGGTCACTAGCAATACCCACCATAAGGCCGAGATTGAGGTTCACGCTCGCATCATAGCTGAACACAGGCATTGATATGGCTTGGGCAACATTGACGGTACTGAGATTCTTCAATTCACGGGTAGCATCAGCCCTAAGGGTTTCCAAGTACTCTTTTTTCTCGGATTCATTAGACTTGGCATCATAAGCGGCTTTCTCAGTTTCATCGAGCAAAAGCCCTTTGCCTACATCAGTACCCCCATTTTTTCCACCTAGGTCCACACCGAGCGAAAGTTTAATTTTCGCAGCATCAGCGTCAGAGGCGTCCAGTTCAAGCCCAAGGCCAGCCAGTTTGCCGATGATCTTGCCATTAAGGCTTGCCTGCGCAATCACATCGAGTTCGTTGCCATCATCAAAAATAAAGTAGAACCCATTCTCTTGTGAGACACCGAAACCGAACTGCAGGTTCCAATCAAGCGAAAGGCTTACACCGCCATTGGTCTCGAGGCCTAGGCCTGGTAGCCCAAGGTTCAAATCGATATTACGGCCCAGCGAATAGACCTGCCCAAGGTTCAAGTACCACTCGGCAAAACCATCCCCAGAACGGTACCAGGTGCCTTGCTTTGAACGTTTCCAAAGGTCATTATTATCCACCGGGGGCAACAATGCGAAAGTTTCCTCATCAAAATAGCCAGAGAACAGAGAATCCAGTTTTTGAGCGAGAAGTTCGGCGGTAAGGCCAGTCGATTCATACAGGTAGTTCGAAAGCGGTTCCAGAACCTTCTTCTTGAGCACACTCAAGAAGTCAACTCCGTTCGAAAGGGCATCGCCAATAACCGGCATCGATTTCATGGTGCTGGCAAGGTTGCCGTTAAGGTTCCCCTCGAGCGAATCGAGCATGTTGTTGAGAGCGCCCACGACAAGCTTGATTTTTTCAAACCAGTCCATGGTACCAAAGTTGGAGTACTCGATAATCTTGTCGTACACACCGGAAACATCGGCAACTAAGGTGCCGGAATCGGGAGTTTCATCTTTGGGACCGGTATAAAGGTCAAAATCAAAGTTTGACTTGCTGGAGGATTCAGCAAAAGTACCCTTTTCAATGATAATGGCCTTCGCATTCAAATCGTTTCTCGCTGTCGTCAGGCTAGCAGCATCACCCGAACCATTGGCTGTTGCCAACCAGGCATTTTTGAAATCATCGAATATGGAAGTCAGGCCATTTTTCGCTTCATCTGCAGAATCAGGGCAATTTACAGAGTTAGTCCATTCACCGAGCTTTATCTCACCCATGTCCACGCCGCACACGCTCACCGGGAGCTTGCCTAATACGACCGCCGGAAGGGCGAAATTAAAGGGAGTATGCAAAGCATCAAAGCCAGTGACAGATAAACCACTATTACCATACGACCCAAGCAGCTCGGCCTTGCCGTACACGTACGCCGTATTGTCCTTGGCCCCTACAGTAATGAGGTTCTTGAGGAACGCGCCCGCAGCAGAATCGCTTAGGCCATCCACCCCGAGGTTGAAGCTGAGCTTATCGCCCAGAATTTCGACATTGGCGCCGAACTGGATAGCGTTTTCAAGCGAAAGATCTATGCTCGTAGAATTCAGGTTTATTTTTGCCCCCAAGGTAAACCAGAAGTCTCCTTGTACTTCAAGGGCAGCACTGCCATTTACTCCAACAGTTCCATTACCGAAGTTGAACTCGTAAGAATCCTTGAAACCCTTATCGATGTTGAAGTCGATGGCAAGCTGATACTTGGTAATCCCATCTTCCTCAACAGGGACAACATCAAGCTCTATCAAATCCTTCACAGCGCCGCTTGCACCCTCATAAGCAGTAAGCCCGAAATCTTCAAGCTGCGCCTTGAGCAGTTTCACCAGCTGCTGGAAGTTTGTCACCTTCTCCTGACGCAATTTACTCACGATATCGCGAAGGTCATTGGCCACATTCACGAGGTCGCCCACCGACTTGTTGATGACGGGTATCTTCACATCATTCGTTTTCTTAGTAGTTTCAGCGATTCGGTCAACGACATTTTCCAAAACGGTAAATATCTGCTCAACGGAAATACTCTTCAGATCCCCCACCATTTGTGAAAAGCCATCATCTAAATTAAAACTTGACGTAACAGCATAGGGACCTACAGTGGTAGAAGGGGAATTAGGAACACCATCTACAGGTTTTCGCAACGATACATCGCCGCTTGCTACTTTATATGTTTCGTCGCCAATTGAGCTCCATGCCATTAGCTCAAACTTAGGTACATCCGCATCGGTTTCCTCTTCTGTATCGGCGGATGTCACATCGAATGTCATTTCATAGTCAAACCCGAGGATATTGCCTGTAATAGCATCCTTATCCGAAGAAGTCTCAGTGGCCGCAGAATCCTTCTTGAGATTCATTTCTGCAGAGACCCTAATACTGCCGTCAACAGCGGCATCTACACCCAAGAAGCCGACGCTCGCATTTGCGCTAGCCACATAGGTGGCAACGCTATCCTTCGTGGCCACAAAGTCCGACCCTTCAGCATTTACGGCACCTTTTGATACGATAATAACTTTGTACGTTTTTCCGGAAATTTCTTCCGACCCCACACCCAGTACACGATAATAGTCGGAGCCCACCATCAAGAGGCCGCCTTCATCAATCGGATACTGGGCAGATTCTTCAGAAAGGGTAATCTTATAGTTATCTCCAGACGCTACAGGATCCTTGAAGAAACTGATATCCGCGCCGATTTGGAACGTCGCATCTGCGCTCAACTTGATTTTAGCATCTTCTATAGATTCCAACGAGAAAAGCTTCGACCAGTCAGGTCCCGTAAGCGTGGCGCCCACAATCCTATACTCGCCTTTACCATCTGCACGGGCTTCGCCTGCCACGAACCCGAGCCCCTGCAGTACCGTGCTGGCACCGATATTTTCCAATGAGAATGGATTGGCACTACGAAACTCCAGGTGGTCCATGGCCTTGCCTTCAGTATCGTTATAATACAGAGAAACGCCACTTTCATCCAATTCCTGATTAACAGCCGCTACGACATCGTATATAGTCGTAGAGCCACTAAGGGTTAGCACTTCAGAGCCCTTCTTGAGGTCCTGGAAATCGATGGGATCATAACCCTTTATCTTAAAATCACCCTTCTCGGCGTCTAATGGAGTCCCCTCCAGTTTTACGGTCACATCTACATCGGTTATAAACACAAGTTTGCCGTTGACGACCTGAACATCCTTGATTCCAGGCACATTGGCATCCTTGATTGCATTTGCGAGGCTTGAAAAGTTATGACAGTTTTCGGTATTAACAATATACGAGTTCGAGGTTGTTGAAGAGCCATCTGTTTTGGAGATGAGCAACCGTGCAACGCTATTACTGATAGTCACATTTGTTCCAGAAACCGAAACGCCATATTTTGTTTTGCTTGCATCATTGGCATCCTCCACATCAAATGAAGTATACGTCAATACTGATTCCAAGATAGGATGATTTTTTCTAAAATCACTGAGGACATTATCTCTTTCCGTTGCTGTTTCGTATAAGGTAGACACCATTTCGGCAGGGAAAAAGGTATCCGTCCCGATCAAAATACCAGCCTCGCCCAAGGTAGCGCTCGGCTTGATTTCACCGGAAATGCGCATATAGGTGACATTAACGCCCGCGGCATCGCAAAGTTCATAGTAAAGGCCGCTGGGGTCGCCATTGTCGCCCTGCACATAATCTTGCAAGCGTTTCGGGTCGCAGCCGAACCGGATCGAGTATTCTTTAGCACCACTTGTATTTGTAGATTCCACCACATCCACTACATAGAGGCCAAAAGTATTCATGACGGAACGGCCGCTACCAATAATAGAGTCCTTAACCTCCAAAAGGGGAATGTCGTCCGACTTTTGCAGCGAGAAGAACTCATTAAGCCGGCCCTTCAAATCACTCTCCCACAGAATTTCCTTATAAAAATCCCCGCCCATAACCTCGGCCAAGTCTATTTCAATCTCGACTGGATTCCCTACAGATGTCGGCGGAGCACTAGGATTTTGCTTTTTGACGTAGATTTTTATTTTTCCATCTTCCGAAACATTTTCTGCAAGGAAGGTCGTCTGCAGGTTCGAACTGGTAAGACGAAGTTCCGAGAAGGCGTTCACATCTTTGCCTCTTTCCAAATCAAATTTGGCATCATTAGTGACAAGCAAGCGGTCTTTTGAGGATGTCACGGAAATCTCGACATTTTTGCCGGATGTCCCTGCAGGAATCACAGTCCATGTCGACGTGCCAGAAATCCCGTATTTCTCCTGGCCTTTGATGGTAGCAAGTTCCGATTTGTCATCCTTGTCGATGACATTGAATGTCAATTCACTGTCCAGTGTATATTCCTCAGGCAGGGAGAAAATCGAATAAGAACTATTCTCCCTTTCTATACTTGCAGGCAGCTCGGTATCTTCACCGATGGTCTCGGAGCTAAAGTGAATGTCCAGGGTAAAGCTCATACCGGCATTCCCGCTTGCCGTCGCAAAACCGTTCGTAGACACGCCCACTAGGCCACCGCTTTTCAATGTATTCTCAAAGTTCAGGTCAAAGACCTTGGCAAAGTTGAAGCCCAAATTAAATGTCAGTTTACAATGATCGAGGAGTGCAACTTCAGTAGCATCAGCAACTTCAGCCGCAACTTCCTCCTCGACATCGGATTCAATTTTCTGGACAAGCTCTTTACCATTTTTATCCATGAACTCTATATCAAGAAAGTCTAGAGATTTTTGGATTTCCATATCGGTCGATTTTAGAACAGTCTCTATTTGATTAAGGTCCTTCCCCAGAACAAAATGAGCCCAAGAGTAATTGAATACCTTCTGAAAATCCGCAAAATCGGCAAAGTTCTTTGTATAGGCTCCGTCCACATACTTCAGCAAACCAACCTTCACCAAAGAATCATCTATTTTGCCTAGACTGTCAAGACCTTTTTCACCGAACACGACTTTTTCGACTTTATCTACAATATTGACAATCGTATCTGTCGAACCGCCCAAGAAGTCCAGTTTCACATTTTTCTCGATCAAGCCACGGAGCGCCGTCTGCACGGTATCCAGGTAAATAGCGACCTGGTTCACCAAGGTATCACCCGTAAGGCTGGTATATTTTTTGATTGCTTCTGGGAAAATCCAGATGTCTTCGCTAAAGTTGTACGAAATATTCTGGTCTGCTACCGGTCCAAAAATATCGATCGAGCCAGACTTGAGAGATAGTTGTCCACAGGATAATTCAAGCGTGCTTGTCACCTTTGAACCATTAGCGGAGTCAACTTTGATTTGGTACTTGGCTTTGAGATTTTCAATGGACGCCGTAAAAAGCCCTAAATCCAACTCCTTGGTCACCGATTCTTTTTTAGTAATTGAGGCTGTAAAGTCACCGACAGCAACAGACCCGAAACTCACCTTGCCTTCGGAACTGACATTTATGGTCACATCGAGCTCAATTGTCGCTTCCATGAGCAAATCTTCGAGTTCAATCAAGTTCAGATTGAGCTTTTCAAGGGTTCCCGAATTTGCAGTCAGGAAAAGCCTCAAGGTATTGTCTCCTGTCTTCAACCCAAGGGTATCGGTCGCACTTGTAAAGTCAGTAATGCCATCGAACACATTCACCAAAGAGCCAACATTTCCTCCATTGAGCGTCGCTAGGCTTATTTGCTTTACATTTTCCTTCATTTCGTCGGCTTTGTCACCGACAAACTTTCCAAGCCACGAGGCCAGCTGGCTGATTTTTAGCTGGAAAGCATCCGTTTCCCCTTCGACTTTTTCAACGGCACCACCGAAGGCCATGGAAACTTTCGCCCAATAATTTTCAAGTTCCGTTATCTTATCCAAGGCATTTTTCAATTCGCTTGCATGGGATTTCAGGAAGGGGAGCTTATCAAGTTCTATATTTTTCAGCGATCCGGCAAAATCCGCAAGAGTAAAGCTTTCATTTTTTACGATATCCGGAATTTTCAGTTCGAAATCCGTCCCAACCTTGGATATTTTAAGCATTTCCCCTTCTTTGAACATAAAGGGGAGACTATCTGCATTTGCAGGAGACAGGCTAAACTCCAAATCAACATCAACGGAAGCCGACGGGGTTTCCTGCTCCGCATTATAGCTGATTTTTAGATCCGGCGTGGAATCGTTATCTACTTCAGTTATCCCAAACCCGAGGAATTCTGCATTCAGGCCGAGGTTGGCAATCGAAACATCAAGGCTTTTTGCGGCAACGGTCGGTGAGCCAATATCGCTAACATTGTCCAGCATTGTACCAGATACATCCGCATCCAGCTCTATTTCGGCACTTATACTTGCATTGACGGCAAGGTTTGTTCCATCGCCAGTCAAATTGAAGGTCTCACCTCCGGCGATAATCTCGAGGCTCCCAATTTCTTTAACTGTCTCAAGGTCATATTCCACGACAAGTTTTGAGTCTGTATAGTTAAACGTGAAATCTTTATATTCAGGGTGAGCATTAACGAAATCCTTTAAGTACTTCGTGGCAAAATCTTTGAGGCTTATTTGCGTTATAGCACTTTGTGTGCTTTCTGCCTGTGCAGCAATATTATCATTGAAATTATCTACTTCGCCCTTTATATAGGTTGAAGCATCACCAAGAAGGTTCTGAAGAGTTCCTTTGGCGGTAGCGAGCGAATCCTCGACAAGGTCCTTGATCGAATTGACGCCGTTATTTACCCTGTCTGCAATATTAAGGTTATCCAGTTCCGCGTCAATCACACAAAACGTATTGAACAAAGAAGTCGTTTCGTCAAATACTCTATCCGAAATTGTCTCGAATTGCGTAGAAAGGTTACTGAGATCGTCCACATCAATGACTGGGTCGGCGCTCATCATCAGGCGAGGTTCAAGAGCCTCAATACGGTAGTTGTTCTTGGTGGACTTCTTGACGGATTTCTTTATTCTTTTCATGTTCATTTTGTAATCTTACTTATAAATTTTATTGAGGCATCATCAACATGTGTGGAAGCATTTAGGCAGCCTTGCTAGATGATTCTCTCGATTCCGATTCCCATTCGTAGGCAATCTTTACATCTAC